>JALHLM010000504.1 GCA_022844585.1 Pirellulales bacterium
TCAGCCCCGCCAACGGCGCGCCGATCATCAGCCCCTCGCAAGATATCGTGATGGGTTGCTACTACATGACGATGTCGCTCGCCGGGCAATCGGGCGAGGGGATGGCGTTTACGTCGGTCGAAGAAGTGCTGCTCGCGCACACGCTCCGCAAGGTCGATACGCACGCGCGGATCAAGGTCCGTCTACCTGCGGATCGCAAGCTCAAGGCCGAAGGGGAAGAGACCAAGCTGGGTGCGGTGATCGAAACGACGGTGGGGCGCGTGTTGTTCAACATGATCCTGCCCGACGGCATGCCGTTCTACAACATCGCGATGCGATCGAGCGACTTGGGCAAGGTGATTTCGGACTGCTACCAGTTGCTCGGCCGCCGGGCGACGATCGACTTGCTCGACGACATGAACAAGTTCGGCTTCCGTTCCAGCACGGCCAGCGGTTTGTCGTTCGCCACGGACGACCTGATCACGCCACTCAACAAGTCGAAGATCATTGGCGACGCCGAGAAGACCGTCATCCGCTTCCAGAAGCTGTATCAACGCGGCGTGATCACCGACGTCGAGCGTTACAACCAAGTGCTCGACGCCTGGACGCATGCTCGCGAAAAGATCACGCAAGAAATGATGGCGGAGCTGGAGCACGACGAGCGGGCGCCAGGTTACGTCAACCCGATCTACCTGATGGCGCACTCCGGCGCGCGAGGCGGCGTCGAACAAATTCGGCAGTTGGCCGGTATGCGCGGTTTGATGGCCAAGCCGTCCGGTAAGATTATCGAAACGCCGATCAAAGCGAACTTCCGTGAAGGTCTCTCGGTGCTCGAGTACTTCAGCTCGACGCACGGTGCTCGTAAGGGTCTGGCCGATACGGCTCTCAAGACGGCCGACTCAGGTTACCTGACCCGTAAGTTGGCCGACGTGGCGCAGAACGTGGTGATCACTTCGTGCGATTGCGGGACCACGCAGGGCATCACGAAGGGCGTGATTTACCGCGGTGAAAAGGTCGAGGTGCGCCTCGCCGACTCGATCCGCGGCCGCGTGAGCCGGCAGAACATCGTGAATCCGATCACGGACGAAGTGGTGGTTCGCGAAAGCGAATTGATCACGCCGGAAATCGCACGCCGCATCGAAGAGATGGGCCTGGAGAAGATTCAGGTTCGTAGTCCGATGACGTGCGATTCCTCGCTGGGCATCTGCCGCAGTTGCTATGGCATGGATCTCTCGACCGGTTCGCTGGTCGAAGAAGGCATGGCCGTCGGCATCATTGCCGCCCAGAGCATCGGCGAGCCGGGCACGCAGTTGACGATGCGTACGTTCCACATCGGCGGTACGGCTCGTCGCGACGTGGAAGAGCACGAGATTAAGGTCAAGCGCGGCGGCGTGTGCCGCTTCACGCGGCTGAAGTTCGTGACGAACGACGCCGGTCAGAACGTGGTGCTCACGCGTAACGGCGAAGTGGCCATCCTCGATCCCAAGGGACGCGAGTTGGAGAAGTACGAGATTCCCGCGGGCGCCCATTTGAAGGTCATCGAGAACCAGGCCGTCGAGCCAGGCAATGTGATCTGCGAATGGGATCCGCACAGCATCCCGATTCTGGCGGAAGTCGGCGGTCGGGTTCGCTACGAAGACCTGATCGAAGGCGAAACCGTCCGTGCCGAGAAGGACGCCGGCGGCAACGTGCGTCGCATGATCATGGAACACAAGGGCGAAATGCATCCGCAGATCATCCTGGAAGACGAGGGCGGTAAAATCCTCGACTTCTACTATCTGCCGGAGAAGGCCCACATCGAAGTCAACGAAGGCACGACCATTACGGCCGGTACGTTGCTGGCGAAGACGCCCCGCGACGTGGCCGGAACGCAGGACATCACCGGCGGTCTGCCGCGGGTGACCGAAATCTTCGAGGCTCGCAAGCCGAAGGATCCTTCCGTCATCGCCGAGATCGACGGCACCGTCGAATTGCTGGGCGAAAAGCGCCGCGGCAAGCGAACGATTATCGTCCGCAGCGAGAGCGGCATCGAACGCGAGCATCTGGTGTCGCACGGCAAGCACTTGAAGGTGCATGCCAGCGATTACGTCAAAGCGGGCGAAGCTCTCGTCGACGGGCCGTTGGTGCCGCACGACATCCTGCGGATCTCGGGCGAAGAAGCGGTGCAGCAATATCTCGTCCGCGAGATTCAAAACGTCTATCGCAGCCAACGCGTCGAAATCGACGACAAGCATATCGAGATCATCGTCGCCCAGATGCTCCGCAAGGTCCGCATCGAAAGCGTCGGCGATACCGGGTTGCTGCCGGGCAGCGTGATGGACAAGTTCGAGTTCCGCGCGGCGAATCAGAAGCTCGCCAAGTGCGTGAAGATCGCCGAACGCGGCGACAGCGAGTTCGAAACCGGCGCAATTGTGCCGAAGGACGCGCTGGAGCAAGCGAACGCTCAGATCGAATCCTTGGGCGGCGCTCCGGCCAAGGGCACCAAGCCGAAGATGGCGACCGCGAGCACGCAGCTCTTGGGGATCACCAAGGCCGCCGTGCAAAGCGCGAGCTTTATCTCGGCCGCGAGCTTCCAGGAAACCACGAAGGTGTTGACCGAAGCGGCGTTGGCCGGCAAGGTCGACAACCTGGTTGGTCTCAAGGAGAACGTGATCCTCGGCCACTTGGTGCCAGCCGGTACCGGCTTCCGGCTTTATCAGGAATCGGAAGTCCGCATCACGCCGATCAGCCTCGACCAACTCGCCGGCGACAAGGACAAGGTGCTTTCTCGCAGCTTCCCGCTCCTGGACGGCGAAGAAGAAAACGGCAAGAAGCCGGTCGGCCAGAAGCAAGGAGCGCCCGGCAGCTTGGACGCTCTGTTGGGCGGCGTGGGGAGCGAAGGGGACTGATCCCGCGACGCCAGTAACGCAACGCATCACGCCCCGGCTCGCTACAAAGCGCCCCGGGGCTTTTTTGCGCTATGAAAGTTCGCCTGGCCCGTACTTGTAGACTTCCGGCGAATCCCGCGTAACTATGCGCCCGCCCAAGTCCGTTGATTCCTGGCCAGGCTGCAACAAGGGCTTCGATCGATTGAGACCTAACAGTATCGACTCCGCAGCCGAAGCAAAGCTCGGCCCTTCAGAATAGAAGTCGTCCGAAACAAGCCATCGAGCGAAGCAGCGACCGTCCGAGGCCAAGTACAACTCTTCGTGTCTGTTATGGGCTTCTGCAATGCCTACGAGTCGCGTCTGCAGTCGTTGCTCCCACTCTAAGACATCTTCAGGGTAGCGCGTCTGATAATTCGGGCCGCCGATATACATGAATAGAATATCGCTTCGCGCGCACTCGATTCCATTGCCAACAGCGCCGACATGCAAACCCGCATACTCGCGCAACACTTCCGCGGCCGGATGTTCGACGCCAAATCGCTTCAGAAAATCATCTGGAAGCGCAACGCTTCGCCCTTCATACCATCCGGCGTGAAGAAACAAATCGACGACGCTTGTAGGAATCGCTAGCAATTGCAGAATGCCTTTCTTTGTCAACTAGCCGTCCGGCGTATCCAGCAACGCTTGCAACCGCGCAGCAAGCTCGCCAGGAAATCGCGCCGGCCAACTCGTATCGACTAGCCCAACGTCAATCATGTCCTGGATATGCACCTGATCCTTGCGGCGATACGACGTCAACTTCATCTGCACAAGCTGATCCAACGCCAACACATGGTACACGCCGGAATGCCTCGACTGCTCGACGTTCGGGGCGGCGGCTAGATCGTCCTGCTTCACCTTCTCCCCGGCGAACAGAATGTGCACCGCGTCGCGGGCTTTCGCATCCGGTCCGTCCAGGAACATGTCGATGCTATTCACGTGACGGTAAACAAACCCGGCCGCTGCGAGCGCCGTCTTCGCTTGTTCCAAGTCGTCGCGTTTCAGCAAGATATCGACATCCTGCGTGAAGCGGACGGCCGCCTCATCGACTTCGCCGACCCAGGCGGCGACGGCACTGTCGCCGGTCACCGCGTGGTGGACGCCGGCCGCCTCCAGCGCCGTCGTTGCGCGGCGCAAGCGATCGCGTACTTTCTCCACGGCGGAAAACATCCTTTCCCACGCCAGTTCGCTCACGCCATGCGTGTTCATCGGTCGCGCTGCCAGGCCGCAATGGATCACGTGTGTAGTTCAAGTATGGACTACATGCGTGCGCAGCGTCAAGGAAAGGCGATGGCCGCTCGGCGTGACGTTCCGACATAGTTGGCTTTCGCTCCGCGAAAGCGCAACCTTTCGCGGAGCGAAAGGAGACTGTGAAACGTCGACCTAGGTCTGCTCGGCTGGGGCAGGAACGCCGTTGATTTGTTCCATGATCCAGCGGTCCATGTCGGCGAGCATGACCGTGGAGATTTCGTGTCCGCACGGTTGGTATTGCCGTAGCGCCACGGACATGCCAGCGGCGTGGAACAG
>JALHLM010000505.1 GCA_022844585.1 Pirellulales bacterium
ATGGAGACAACGCATTTGCAGATTCAACGGCTGTCTTGGCGACGACGCCTGCTCCATCGGCGTCGGAGACGCCTCCCACAGTCTTGCAAGAAGACCGCCGACGACGGTGGCAACGCCCACACTGCGCGTTTACACTAGCGGCGAGCCCAACCCCCGCATGGCCGCGCCTACCTTGAGCGGAGTTCGCACGCATGTCCCTTCGCACGCATCTAGTCGTACTTGCGCTTTCAAGTTTGGCCCTCGCGGACTTCGCTGCCGCGGCCGCGCCGCGGGTGTTGCCGGAAGGCAAGTTACCGGACGACGTGCGGCTTGGCGAGTTGCGCACCCTGGACAGCTATTTTCCGTTCACGGTTCCAGAATCCCCGGAGGCCTGGGCGCTGCGGGCTGAGAGGACGCGGCGGCGCATTTTGGTCGCGACTGGGCTGTACCCCATGCCAGAGCGGACGCCGGCGGAGGCCGTGGTGCATGGGCGCGTCGACCGTGGCGACTATACCGTGGAGCGCGTCTATTTTCAGAGCTACCCAGGGCACTACGTGACCGGCAGCTTGTTCCGTCCGGTTGGGCGCACCGGCCGGTTGCCAGGCGTGCTTTGCCCGCATGGGCACTGGGCGAACGGCCGCTTTTTCGACGCGGGCGAGGAAGAAGCCAAACGGCAGATCGCGGCCGGCGCAGAAACGATGATGAGCGGCGCACGTTTTCCGCTCCAAGCCCGTTGCATTCAACTCGCGCGGATGGGCTGCGTGGTGCTCCATTACGACATGCTCGGCAACGCCGACAGTCAGCAAATCCCGGTCGAGATCGCCCACGGCTTTCGCGATCGCCGGCCGGACCTGGAACGCCCCGATCGCTGGGGTTTCTTCAGCCCGCAGGCGGAGTTGCGTTTGCAAAGCATCATGGGCTTGCAGACGTACAACTCGATTCGGGCCTTCGATTGGCTGAGCTCGTTGCCCGACGTCGACCCACAGCGGATCGGCGTCACCGGCGCGAGCGGCGGCGGGACGCAGACGTTTATTCTCTCGGCGATCGATCCCCGCCCGGCGGCCGAGTTCCCCGCCGTGATGGTCTCCACCGCGATGCAAGGCGGCTGCACCTGCGAGAACGCTTGCTATCTGCGCACGGGCGTGGGAAACATCGATTTCGCCGCCTGCTTCGCCCCCAAGCCGCTCGGCATGACCGCCGCGGATGATTGGACCAAGGAACTGGAAACCAAGGGCCTACCGGAATTAAAGCAACTCTACGGACTGCTCGGCCAGCCAGAGAAGGTGTCGGCAACGATCCGCCTGGAGTTCGGTCACAACTACAACGCCGTCAGCCGCCAGGCGATGTACCACTGGTTCAACAAGCATCTTCAGTTAGGCCACGCCGAGCCAGTCGTGGAGCAGGATTTCCAGCCTCTCACGCGCGACGAGCTGACCGTCTGGGACGACGCCCATCCACAGCCCGCCGCTGACGCGACCTTCGAACCCGCGCTGCTGCGAACGATTGACGCGGCCTCGAACGAAGCGCTGGCGACTGATCCTAAGCAGTTCACGCGCCTGGCGTACGACGTGATCATCGACCGGCAGGTTCCGGGCGAAGGGGAAATCGCGCAGCGCAAGGTGTCCGACGAAGATCGCGGCGATTACCGGGAACTGGGCGGGCTCATCGAACTGCCGGCGCGTGGAGAGCAATTGCCAGAAGTGTTTCTGATGCCCAAGAACGCGACCGGCGATGTCGTGATCTGGATCGACGGACGCGGAAAGGACGCGCTGTTCGATGCGGAAGGGCGGCCCGTCCCTGAAATCGCCCGGCTACTGGCGGCGGGAAAAAGTGTGGCCTGCGTTGACCTGATCGGTCAAGGCGAATGCAAGAGCGACCCGATGGCAAAAGATGAAAATCGCCGCGTCAAAGATGACCGGGATTTTGCCGGCTACACGTACGGCTACAACAGCCCACTCTTTGTGCAGCGCGTGCATGACATTTTGACAGTCGTGGGACTGACCAAGCTGCACGCCAAAGACGGCGATCAGATCGAACTAGTCGGCGTCCACGGCGCCGGGCTTTGGGTCGCCGGGGCCGCGTCGCAAGCGGGAAGCGCCGTTAATCGCGTGGCGGTCGATACCGAAGGATTCCGGTTCGCGAACCTGACGTCTTACGCCGATCCCCAGTTCCTCCCGGGAGCAGTGAAGTACGGCGATGTGCCAGGACTGCTATCGCTGCTCGATCGGCGACCACTCTGGCTGGCTGGCGAGACTGCCCAAACCGTCGACGAGCTGAATCAAAACCGCGCTGAGCGCGGGGCTGCCGGAATTATTTGCGCAAAAGAAACGGCCGAGGAAAAATCCTCGGCCGTGGTGGATTGGTTATTGAAAGTGTCGCCATAAAACGTCGCAAAATGAGACACCTGTCGCATTTTAGCGACCACGATTCGCCAGGTTATTCCTGGGAATTAGTATCCTGCGGCGACCGCACATTGAGGTTTTCGCGGTCCGGCGAGCCGAGATGCAAGGTCGGCCAGCGGCGTTGGTAACGCTTCACGAACCGATTCAGGCGGCGGTCCATATAGCGACCGAACTTGCCGGTCGGGTCGAAATCGACTTCCAGGGCCACGCCAGCCGCGGCATAGGTGTCGGGAAGCAAATCTCCGAACTTTTTCGAGGCCTCTCGCACGTTTCTACCCCCCTTTTCGCAGCAGCGTCCTGATTTCGCCTCAGGTCGACTTTCTGCTGGCCGCCATTGTCTTGCGCAGTCGGTGTCGAATTGTTACGCCGACTGCCAAGAATTCTTGGGTTTACACCCAGTTGCTCCCTATCCCTGCAATCGTCGTGCCGAATGCTGGCGTTGGCATTCGCACCACCGTTCCCACGGTAAGAATCAGACGTAAGCCGGCCGAAAAGGTTCAGCCATTCCGCCAAAGCGCCCCTAACGACGGGGCCGGACTATCGTGTCCAAAGAAACGCGCCCCAGGCAGCCGCGCAGAGCGACACGCCCGCCAGACCTGCCAACAATGCGCGGAACTCCAGCCGCTCGCGCTCGGCGGCTTGCTCCGCACTCGGCGCCGGCGGGCTGCTCGGCAGCGGCAGTGGCTGCACTGGCGCCAGCGTTACCGCGGCAACGCGGCCATGGTTGCCAACGATCCGGGGCGGCGGGCCAAGGATGCTCTGGAGGTATTCGTCCGGCGAATCGTAAGTCGCCTCGGAGCGCCCCAATTCAATGCCCAGCGTTTGGAGCATGTGCTCGGCCTTCTCGCGCGAAAAGACGCGTTCGGCCTGTTGCACCAACAATCGGATACGGTCGTCAGCGCCGGCTTCCTCGACCGAAGGAAAATGTCCCAGCAAGTGCCCTGGGTTGTGCGCCAACAGCCGTTCCCGGCAATGATCCGCCAACGCGTCCAGCCGCAGCGACTGCGCCTGCAGCGCCGACATCAGCAGCAACTTATCACGCACCAGCCATCGCCGCCTCAACTCGCTCGCCCGGGCAAGGTGCAGGAAAATCGCGAGCGTTTGCTGGGCTTCGTCCATGGTTTGCGGCGCGATCAACCGTACCCGATTACGAGGCAATGACAAACGCACGAATTATAGCCCGCCGTAGCCCTCGCTACATCGGTGAACTAACGTGCCGCCAGCAGAATCTCCCGCCAGGCTTCCAGCGAGAACAAGCCGCGGTGATGGAAGAAGATGACTTGCGCCATGCGGCGGAACATCGCCGAGGAGAGCGCCTGGTCGAAGAGCCAATTCGTGGGCAGCACGTCGAAGGCGGTGCGCAAGCAGCGTTTGAACGCGAAGTTCGGTGTGAGCGCCGCGACGGCTCGCCAGGGCTCCGGCGCCGCGTCAAGAAGATGATTCGCGATCGCCACTCCCGCTACACGCCCCAATTGCATGGCCGGATGAATGCCGCCGGCTGTGAGCGGCGAGACCATGCCGGCCGCATCGCCGAGGAGCATGGCGCTTTGCGTGCGCCAAGGTCGGACCGGACCGCCGCACGGGATCAAGCCGCCGCGCCGGGCTACGACTTCCGTTTGGGACAGATCGCAGACCTTGCCCAGTTGCTCCAGGAGCGCATCGATCTTTCCGGCGATCGGGCCGCGCGTCGCCAGTCCCACTTGCGTGACACCGACGCCCGGTACCGCCCAGGCGATATACCCCTTGGCCAGTCGAGTGTCGAGGAATACATGCAATCGATCGGCGTCCAGGCCGCGCACGCCGATTAGTTCGACTTCCGCCCCGACGAGGAATTGCTGATTCTTGGCGAGCCCCAGATCGGCGGCCACACGGGAACGCGAGCCATCGGCGCCGACCAAGAATGTGGCGGTGAGATCCTGTTCCGCGAGCCGTACGCCTTCGCTGTTCCGTTCGCAGCCCTGGTAGCTAGTCCCGAGGCGAATCTTCGCGCCGGCGTCCTCGGCCACGCCCGCCAGCCATCGCATCATCG
>JALHLM010000506.1:0-3148 GCA_022844585.1 Pirellulales bacterium
GCGGGTCGATGTCGCGATGATCCTCGACGAACTCGCCGAAGAAACTGTCGTCGTGATCGCCGACCGGTTGGTCCAGCGACAACGGCTGCCGGGTCATTTTCATCACGCAGCGGGTTTCCTCCAGCGACAGGCCGGCCGCGAAGGCGGTTTCCTCGACGCTCGGCTCGCGCCCCGTGGTTTGCAGCAGGTCACGGGTCACCGTGCGGACGCGGCTCATCGTTTCGATCATGTGGACCGGCAACCGGATCGTCCGGCTCTGGTCGGCGATCGCCCGGGTGATCGCCTGGCGAATCCACCACGTGGCGTAGGTCGAGAACTTGTAGCCACGAGCGTGTTCGAATTTATCGACCGCTCGCATCAAGCCGGTGTTGCCCTCCTGAATCAAGTCCAGGAAGCTCATGCCGCGGTTGCGATAGCGTTTGGCGATCGAGACGACGAGTCGCAAGTTACCGGCCGATAGTACGCGCTTGGCGGCGTCGTAGGTGAATTGCAGCTTCGTCACGCGATCGACGCGTTTACGCAGCGTGGTGGGGCTTTCCATCGTGAGTTGCATGAGCTGACGTAGCTCGCGGCGCGGGGCGGCGAGTTCGGCGTCGCCAAAGCCTTCGGCGCGGAGCCGATCGATTTCGCCGCGGAGTTGTTGCATCCGGCGGGAAATCTGTCCGGCCCCTTCCATCAACGGTTGCAGGCGTTGGGTACGCAGGCCGAGTTCCTCGACTAATCGCACCGCCTTGTAACGGCGGCGGACCAGCCGACGCCACGCCGTGCGGCGTTCCGCCAGCGGCGTCGACTTGCTGACGGCCTTGGCGAAATCGCGGCGGTTGGCTCGCAACAGATGCGTCAACGTGGCGAGGTTCGGACCCAAGAGCGCCATGATCTGCTTCTTTTCGACGGCGTTGGTCACGGAGACGTCCACCGTGCGGTCGAGCCGCAGCTTGCCGTCGCGGACTTTTTCCAGCAGCGTCACCGCCCCGCGGAGAAGAAAATCGCCGGCCAGCATCGCGTGGCGATAGGATCGGCGCGAACGCTCGATCTCTTTCGCGGAATCAATTTCTTGCGCCCTAGTGAGCAATGGGATCGAGCCCATCTGCATCAGGTAGATGCGGACGGGATCGTCGATGCGATCGTCGCCGGGATCGGCATCCATCGGTTCGTCGTCATGATCGATTTCGACCTCGCGTTCAGCTACCACGGGCGCCGGAACATCGTCGTGCGGGAGCGGCTCGATCTCGTCGTCGATCGGCTCCAACTCGTCCAGGTGCGCCACGGCGTCGAAGCGCCCCGGCGACGGGACGTCATCGAAATGCGTCAATTCGATGCCCTCCGACAGGCTGCGGCGACGCGGAGGCGCTTTTCGGCTGACGAGCGTTTTGCGGTGCGGCTTTCGCAAGGTGCATCCTCTCCAGCGACAGAAGGGGGGACGACGTCGTCCGGCATGTTCTCCACGCGACGTGCGTGGCGACTTCGGCGAACTGGAAAAGCACTTCCAGTGCCGCCCTGCGGCGCGACCAGGTCCGATCGGCGCAAGCGCAAGAGAAGACGCAAGTTAGCGCCATGCGTGAGCCTGCCCCGACGAACGCGAGTCGGCGAGAGTGTTGCCGGAACTCCCCACTTTCCCCCGCAGCGTTGAGGCGATTCCGCAACGCTGTTTCCCCAACTCTCCGACGCTGTCCCTGATTCGATTGTTCCAGTTTTATTGATTACGGCAACAATTCCGCACGAAGCAGGGGGATAAAAGTACTTCGTGGCTGGAGCGGACACCTGGAAATCACCCTTGTGGGAGCCGTATCCGACGCCGATGGGGCTACGACGTCCTCTCCATCCGTGTCGGAGACGCCTCCCACAGGCGCGCGGAAGAAAAAGCCGTGGCCTCCGGAGGCGATACCTCGGCGATTTCCGTCTATAATCAAGTGCCGGAATGCGGAATCGCCCGACGACCGGCGGCGCCCTGAAGAGGAAGCTACTTATGGCAACCGGATCCGCCACCACGAACGCGCCCCCGCGCCGCGCGGAGCAGGAGCACGAACTCGTTGAGTACGGACGCTTTATTGACCGGCAACTCACGAAGACGGCGCGCCAGGTGCGCGGGATTGATATCGCCAGCGGCCTGATGGGCTGGCTGGCCGTGGCGCTGGTTTATCTGATGCTGGCTGCCGCCGCGGACCATTGGTTGTTCGCGGGCGGACTCGGCACGTGGGGACGTTGGTTGGCGCTCCTGGGACTCGTGGCCGGCAGCGGATGGTTTCTGGCCCGGCGGGTGCTGCCGCTGTTGTTGCATCGGATCAGCCCGGTCTATAGCGCGCACACGATCGAGCGCGGCCGCCCGCAGTTGAAAAACAGCCTGGTGAACTTCCTGTTGCTGCGGAATGAATCGCACGCCATGCCGGAGTTGGTCCGCGATGCGCTCCAGACGCAGGCCGCCAATGGCCTGGCCGCCACGCCGGTGGAACAATCGCTCGATCGCACGCCGCTCGTGCGGTTCGCGCTGGTGTTGCTCGGCGCGGTGGTCGTGTCCGCGCTGTACATCATGCTCTCGCCGAAGGATCCCCTTCGATCGGCCGCCCGCGTGATGTTGCCGTGGGCGTCGATCGATCGTCCCACGCGATTCAAAATCGAAAACCTGCAAGTCGAAGTCGTCGAAACCGGCCGCAAGTTCACCGGCGGCAATGCCGAGGCCTTCTACGGCCAGAAGGTGAAGATCGTCGCTGGAGTGACGAACCGCGGTTACGTCGCGAGCGAGCCGATCGTCCTGCACTTCACCACGGCCGACGGCGCGGCGGAGAATCAGGCGCTCACGCTCGAAGCCCGCGAGCGCAACGCCGACATCATCTTGCCCGCGGGAACGTTGGCGGCGGCGGTCGGCGGCGGCTTGCAGCAATCAGTCGACTACACGCTCACGGCCGGCGACGCCATCGCGGGGCCGTTCCGCATCACGGTGCTTGCCGCGCCGACGATCGAAATCGAGTCGCTCGAATACGACTATCCCGACTACACGCGATTGCCGAACCGATCGCTCAAGGGCCAAGGCGATATCAGCGCCTTGGAGGGAACGCGCGTCGTGGTGCGGGCGAAGGCGAATCAGGAGATCGATCAGGCCTGGCTGGAGCTCGGCTGCGACGGCCGCCGCGACGCTACGATGCAGGCCGAA
>JALHLM010000506.1:3158-4407 GCA_022844585.1 Pirellulales bacterium
ACGCGAGGCGGGCGTGAACTTCGTGCTGGCGTTGCAAGAAGATCGTCGCACGCCGACGCATCCGAATTACCTATTGCGCTTTAAGAACAAGGACGGCTTCGAGAATCCGCAACCGATTCGCTACCAGATCGAAGTCACGCCGGACCTGGCGCCGGAAATCGACTGGGAAGCGCCGCGCGAAGTCGACGTGCCACGCGAAGTGCCAATCGACGAGCCGCTGGAGATGGCGTTCTCGGCGGGCGACCGGGATTTCGACCTGGCCAAGGTCACGCTTCGCGCCGCGGTCGATACCGAAAAGGCCGCCGAACAACGGCCTTGGGAATCGGCGTTGCTCAAGGAACCGAAGTCCGACAAGTGGACGTCGCAACCGATCAGCTTCGTCGCGGGCGAACATGGCTTCCGCGCGGGCGAGACGATTCTCATCTGGGGCGAGGCCGCCGACAATCGCCAGCCGAAGCCGAATCTGGCCGAAACGGCGAAGCTGAAAGTAACCTTGCTTCCGCCGCGCGATCCGGCCGAGAAGCAAGGTCCGAACCACAAGCCCAACGACGGCAGCGGCGATAAGTCGCCGCCCAACGATCAAGACAAACAGCAACCGCAAGATCCAAAACAGCCGCGTGAAGATCGCGAGCAGCAGCAGAAACAAGGCGGCGAGGAAGACGAGCGCGAGCCGCGCGAAGGAGATCAAGGCCAGCAGAACGCTGATCAACAAGAAAAGAATGGTGGCGAAAAGCAGCCCGGCGAGAAGCAACCGGGAGAGAAACAACCGCAGGAAAAGCAGCCGAACGAGCAGCAGTCCGGCGACAAGGAACCAGGCGAGCAGCAAGAGTCCGGCGACGGCGAGCAAGGTGCCGGTGCTGGCGAGGAACAACAAAAGGGCGGTGAAGGCGAACAATCCGGCGGCGAGCAGCAAGGGGGCGAGTCTTCCTCAAGCGGTTCCGGCAAGCAAGGGAAGCAGCAAGGCAAAGGCGCCGGCAACGAATCCAACGACGAACAGGGAACCGGCGGCGACAGCAACCCGGGCAATCCCTCGCGCGCAGGCAATTCCTCCGGCGAAAAAACCGGCCGCGAGCAAGCCGTCGACGAAAGGGGCGAGCCGTCCGATGGAAAGCCCAGTGAAGATCAGCCCGCGCGCCGCGTCGACCCCGACGCGCAAGACGGCGACGCGTTTGAACGGATGAAGGAGTTCTTCGACCAAAAAGAAAAGGACGCTGGCGAAAAACAGCCCGGCGAAAAGCAGAACGGCAAA
>JALHLM010000507.1 GCA_022844585.1 Pirellulales bacterium
ACCGTGGCCGGCGAACCGCTGGCGGTCAATATGGTGTACGCTTTGTACGACGTCGATCGCCAAGCGCATGTGCAGTTGCATCGCCAGGAGACCGATCGCCTGGGACGGATGACGATCGAGATCTCGGGCAAGGAACGGCTACCCGCGAATTGCGAATTGCGATTGGCGACCGCGCAAGTCGGGTTGCAATCGCCGCTGGCGACTTTGGCGTTGCCGGTCAGCGAAGAAGCGTTTCTCACGAAGCTTTCGACAGACCGCCCCAGCTATCAACCTGGCGACGACGTTTACTTCCGCTCCGTGACGTTGCGGCAATCCGATTTAACGCCGGCCTCCGCGCCGTTGCAGTTTTGGGCGCTCGACGCTTCCGGCGTCATCGTGCCCGGCAGCGAATTGTCCGGAACCGCGGACCGAGGCATCGGCAACGGTCGCTGGACGCTGCCGGCCGATGCGGCGCTGGGCGAGTATCG
This sequence comes from Pirellulales bacterium, assembly GCA_022844585.1. Classification (GTDB taxonomy): domain Bacteria; phylum Planctomycetota; class Planctomycetia; order Pirellulales; family JALHLM01; genus JALHLM01. Next base: position 468 of record JALHLM010000507.1, read on the forward strand.
GCTGGTCGCTTTGACCATGACCCAACCGCCGCGCACCGATGAACAGCGCTTCCTGGTGACCGCGCCGATGAGCCAGGATTTGAACGCCGCAATCGCGTTTGCGCGAAATGACTATGCACCGGGCGAGGAAGTCGGCGCGCAACTTCAATATTGGGACGCCCAGGGCCAGCCAGCGGCCGGCGCGGAAGTTACATTGCGCGCCAAGGTCGCGGACCAGGAGTTGTGGAGCGACCAGGTGCGGCTCGATGATTTCGGGCAAGCCACGGCGGAGTTCGCGTTGCCGGCGGAAATGGACGGAGATGCGACGTTGACCGCGGTGGCCAATCTCGGTGGTGAGCAATCGTACGCCTCGGCGGGCATCCCGCTCGCGTCGGCCGCTACTGAAGTACGGTTCTATCCCGAAGGGGGCGATCTCATCGCCGGCGTTGAGAACCGCGTTTATTTCTCCGTGCATGATCGTGCGAATCGTCCGCTCGAAGTATCCGGCGAAATCGTTGACGACCAACAACACGTGCTGAGCGAGGCGAACACGAAGCTGGCCGGTCGCGGCGTGTTCCGCATTTCGCCGCAGGCCGGGCGGACCTACCGATTGCATTTGGAAGGCGTAGAAGACGCCAGCGTCTGGCCGTCGTTGCCGTTGGTAAGGAGTGATCGCTCGATCGCGCTGAGCGTACCCCAGGCCGTGGTGGCGGCCGGCGAACCGGTCCGCGCAATGATCTACGATCGATCGGGCGAAACACCGCTCGTGATCGCCGCTTATAGTCGTGGCCGCCAAGTTGGCCAAGCGACGTTGGTTACCGCGCCCGGTCGCAACACGGTGCAGATCAATCCTGGGCCGGAGGCTGATGGCGTGCTGCGGATCGCGGCGCTCGATTGCTCGGAAGCCGTGCCGCGTCCGATCGCCGAACGTTTGGCGTATCGCGTTCCCTCGCGCCGCTTGAACGTGGCGGTACAAGGGCTCAAAAGCGATGTTTATCTGCCGGAAGAACCAGCCGAGTTGCAGGCGCAGCTGACGGATGAATCGGCGCGACCCGTGGCGAATGCGGTGCTGGGGGTTTCGGTGGTCGATACTGATTTGCCGGCGCCGGAAGGCGCATCACGCGCGAACTTGGAAACGTACTTCCGATTGGCGAGTCAGTTGGAGCGACCGGAAGACTTTGATTTTGCCGACTTGCGCCTGGACGACGTGAAGGCGTCCGGCGAGGCGCTCGACCTGTTGCTCGGCACGCAAGGTTGGCGGCGGATTGTCGCCGCGCCCGAGCCAGACATGCTCGCGCAGCAACAAGTCGCAGTGCCGGAGGCCGCGGTGACCGACGCGGCGAGCTTGCTGCTTTGGGACAACCTCGCCGAGATTCGGCCGCGCTACGAACAACGCGTCGCGCAACTTCGCAGCGAACAAGCGCAATTGCTGGCGGTACTGATGATCTGCGGCGGCGCGGGTCTGGCGTTGACGCTGATTCTGGCCATGTTGTGGCGCCTCGTGGCAAGCCTGGAATGGTCGCTGCCGAGCCTGGCCGCCGCCGCCGGATGCGTGGCGATCGGCGTGATGCTGGCGCGTTCCGGCGGCCAAGGCGCGCCGCCCCTGGCGCCCGTGGCGTTCGCCAACACCGCCGCGCCGGTCGAGCTCGCGGCGGCGCCGCCTCGCGCGGCAGAGCCCGTTATTTCCGACATGCGCGACGAGGGCCTTGCCGCGCCGACTGAGCAGGACGAATCGCGCGCATTCGGCAAAGAAGCGCCCGCGATGTCGAAGGCGATGGGGCCTGCTGCACCGGTTTCCGAGGATGAAGCCAAAGACGAAATGGATGCCGCCGTTCCGCCTCCGCCTGCAATGATCACCGACGCACCAGCGCCGGCGCCCACAGAGACGATGACCCGCGGCGCGCCCGGCGCGCCATCGCAACAGGCCGTCGCGCCGGTACAAGTTCAGCAGCGCGCGGCCGAACCTCCGCTGGCGGACGCGGCTGCCCGTTTTAAACTGCAGCGCACACTTACGCCCGGCGCACGGCCGTTGACGGTCGCCCGCTTTTCTCGCGAGCCAAACGCTCCGCCGGAGACCGACTCCACCGCCAGAAAAAGCCGCTCGCACTATCGCCTGATGGAAGATGAAGTCCGGCGGCGGGCCGACGTGGTCGAACTTAAGAACGCGGATACGAAGTCGGCGCCGGCACGTCCGTTGGCGGAAGCGGAAAGCCTTGCGGAGGCGGCGGAGGACTTTCGCGATTTGGCGGCGAGCACCGAGTTGTTTTTCATCCGCGAGTATGCGCACGAACCGCCCCTGAGCAGCGACGCCAAGCAGTCGACGTCCTCCGCGAGTTTGTATTGGCATCCGCTCGCGGTGACCGACGAAGAAGGCAAGGCGACGTTCGCCTTTACGATGGGCTCCGTGGAAGCCGAATACGCGCTCCGCATCGACGCCCAGGATGGCACAGGGCGCATCGCGGCGACGGAAAAGAAACTGCGTGTCGGCTACCCCGTCCTCATGGCGCAGACCTTGCCGACCGTCCTGACGGAGGGCGATCGATACGATGTCCCTGTGCAACTGGAGAATCGGACCGACAACAAACAACAGGTCGCGATGAAGTTGTACGGCGAGTCGACTGCCGGCGGCGCCGAGGCTTCGGACGCGTCGGTCGACCTGGAACCGAAGGAGCGCAAGCAACTTTATCTACCGTTCCAAGCGGATCGCGCCGCGGGAACGACCATGCTGGGCCTGGAAGGCAACGCGGCCGCGCCGCACAACGTGATGTTCAACGAGCAGGTCTCCCAGCAGTTCGCCGTCACGTCGGACGGCTATCCGGTCGTCGAAACGCAGGCCGGTTGGTTGGAGGGCAGCCAGGAGATCTCGCTGCGCATTCCCGAGAACGCCGTGCCCGGCTCGTTGGACGTTAAGCTTTGGCTCTATCCGAGCGTGACGGCCGATTGGGAACATGCCCGCGAAGAACTCGCCACGTTACCGCAAGCGAATCTGAACACGCAATTCGCGCTCGCGCAGGCGAATTCGCGGCTCGGGAATTCGACGTCGAACAACACCGACCTCGCGGCGCTGGCGATCGCTCCCGCGCAAATGGGCCGCGCCGCGACGGACGCCAGTCAGTTCCATCAATACTGGTCGTTCGGGAGTTTGCTGGATGGCCCGCAGGCTGCAAGCCAGGCCCAAGGTCGCGGGGCATCCAGCTTTCAGGGCGGCTACGGAGGCGGAGGTCTCCGTCGACAATCGTCCGGCAGCGGTCAGCGTGGCTACGCCTACGCCGTGCCGAATGATCAGATGATGCGACGATCGGGCGGCGTGAGCGGCGCCGTGGCGGCGAATGATTTCGGCTACCCGGGACTTGGCCTGGCGCCCAATGAAATCGCGCTCGCGTGGTCGATCGCCAACGGCGACATGGCGCAAAGCGATGCCATCCGCCTGCCCGAGTTGAAGGTCGCTGAAGAAGTTGCGCGCGAGCAGAACGAACCGATCGCCGCGGGCGTGGTCGCCAACGGGCTGCTGCAGGCCGGCGATCAGGCGGCCGGTGAAACGCTGCTCGGTCAATTGGCTTTGTGGCAGCAGAGCGACGGCAGCGTCCCCGCTCCGCCAATGGAAGCTGGCAAGCCGGTCACGAGCGAATCGGCATCGACCGTAGCGAATACTTCCGTCGCGGCGTTGGCGTGGTTCAAATCGCCGTCGCATCAGGAACAAGCCAAGCAGGCGGTCAAATGGCTGGGTACGCAACGCGCCAGCGGCGGCTTTGGCTCCGCCGATGATACGTACCTGGCGTTGCGAGCGCTCGAAACCCACGCGGAACAGGGCTACCGCAACAGCGCCGTGGGTGACGTCAAGCTGAATCTGGGCGAAGAAGTCGTGGCCGAGCAATCGCTCGCCGCGGACCGACCGGGCTTGGTGACTTTGGAGAATTTCGCATCGCGCTTATCGCCCGGCGAAAAC
>JALHLM010000508.1 GCA_022844585.1 Pirellulales bacterium
ACTCCTCCTCTTCCTCCAACAAGTCCCCTTCGGTCAGCGTGACGAAGCCCTTGGAATCCAAAGTGTCCAGGGCAACGTCGATGTTGTCCACCATCAGCGCCACCGCCGGGCGGCCGCGAGGGCGGACTAGCAATGGGTACGCCTGGGTGATATTCACCTCGGCCTGCAAGAGCGCGGTGCAGACCCGCAACAGCGGTTGCGGACCCTCGGGCAATTCGACGCCAATCAGGTCGCTTTCGACCATCGCCAGGCCGGCGCGCTCCAGGATCTCGCGCCCTTGCTCCGGGTGGCTCAGCAGAAATCGCACGAACGCGCACTCGGCGCTATCGGCGATCGAAAACGCGACAATGCGGACGCGGCTTCCTTCGAAGCGGCGGACCACTTCCAGCAATTGACCGACCCGGTTCTCGAGAAAGACCGTGAACTGCCGGATCGCCGGGTAATTGCGTCCGCGGGAGGTCTTGAAGCCGATTCCGGCGCCTTCCCCAGTGCTCATGCGCATGCCTCGCTAAAGAACGCGCCGCAACGGCGGCAAAAAATCGGGGCGCGAATGCCTAAACATAGGCGGCGAAGCATCTTCCGTCAACAACTGCTGCCACGCATGAGCGTATCCTTTAGGACAGCCTGTGGGAGGCGTCTCCGACGCTGATGAGATGGGCGTCGATATGTACAAAACGTCTATTCTAACCACATCGGCGCAACCATCGGCGTCGGAGACGCCTCCCACAGGGCTTTTGACGAAGCGCTAATCTTCCTGGGATCATTTCGATTTGAACGCGCCGTCATTTTGACGATACAACGTGAACTGGCGCCGGAACGGCGCCGAAGGTTTGTCGATCCTCGCCCTAGAATCGCCGGCAATTACGCAACCTTCAGAGAATTTGCCGAATTGGCACGCCGATCGCTTTAGATCGAGGCGAGTCATGCAGGGAGAAGCCGAGCAGGGGCAGTGCTTTTTCTGACACCGGACTCGACATGCCACCGCGCCGGCCGCGAGGATCGCCGCCGCGGATTCTGTCTCACGAGGCATTGCGGCACTGACGCCGGATCGGCCGTCGATTAATCGACGAGCGCACGACAGGGTTGGTCGGCGTTCGTCCACGATACGGGTTGCAGCAGCCCGCGGCTGGGTTCATCACCGAGTCGCGGGCTGTTTGCTTTCTGTCGCCTTCTAAATCAGAGCGAACGCGGCGGCCAACGCGCTGATGATTTGGTCCCTGGATTCGATTCCCACGGACAGCCGTATCGTTCCGCCGTCGATGCCGAGACGCTCGCGTTCCTCGGGCGAATGGCCGCGGTGGCTGGTCGATTCGGGGTGACTAAGCGTGGTACTCAGGTCTCCAAGCGACGGAGCGAACGGAATGGCCTGCGACAATGCGCGGATGAAATGAGTAGCGGCCGCTCGGCCGCCTGCGAGCGTGAACGTCACCATCGAGCCGAAACCACCGGACAAGAACTGGCGCGCGAGCGCGTATTCGGAGCTCGAAGGCAATCCCGGGTAGAACACTTCGCGCACGGCGGGCTGCGTCGTCAGGAATTCCGCGACAGCCAATGCGTTAGCCGAAGCGCGTTCGATGCGCACTTCCAACGTTCCCAAGCCGCGCAATGCCAGCCAACAGTCGAACGGGCTAGCTGCCAGTCCCCAGGTGGAAATTACCGACGGCACGCGTTCCCAGATTGAAGCCGCGCCGCCGAGAAAACCAAGCACGACGTCGCTGTGTCCGTTCATCATCTTGGTCAAACTCTCCAAGACGATATCCGCCCCCCACGTGAGCGGTTGGCAGAGCGTAGGAGTGGCGAACGTATTGTCGACGAGTAGCAGCGTCCCTTGTGCATGCGCTAGCTTGGAAAGCGCGGCGATATCAGCCACGCGCAACTGTGGATTTGAGATTGTTTCGATCACGAGCAGCTTGGGGCGCGTCGCGAGCGCCGATGCAACTTTATCGAGACAGGAAGTGTCCACTAAGGTAGCGCCGACGCCGAATCGCGCGCACTCGCCGGCCAACAGGCGAATGCTCTTGCCGTAAAGTTGATCGCTGACCAGCACGTGGTCGCCCGATTTCGTGATCGCCAGCACGGCGGCCGCTAGCGCGCTCATGCCCGAGGCGCAGACGCCGCCGCGCTCCGCGTCGTGAAGTTGGCGACAGCGCTCCGCCAAGGCCTCCGCATTGGGGTGGCCGTCGCGCGCGTAGGCGAAACCGGGCGTTTCGCCGCCGAGAACCGCGTCGGCGTCGTCGGGATCGCGCATGCAGTAGACTGCGGACAACTCAATTGGGGGGATGAGCGGTGCGTGCGATCGCATGCGGGCTTCATTCGACAATGGGGGGGTGGGTTGTTGATCTGACATGAGAGAGTGATCAGAAGTGTTTGCTATCGGCGTCGGAGACGCTTCCCACAGGTTCGCATCACCGACGCCGCGATGCGTTTCGAATGCGGGAGCGCGTGGCATTTTTTGTCGCGGTCTATTCTTACCTTTGCGCGACGGCGTGCATAGAATTCGCGTGGCTCAAGGAACTTACGAGCTGGCGAAGATTCGTAAGTCGAATCACGTCGCGCTGGCAAGGACGCGTGTTTCGTCGAGCGAGACGCGTTGATGTTAATTTAGGCAAGATACACGACGAATGGCTGGCTGCTTGTTTTGCCCTGTCGTCATTTCTTTCCAATTAGCAAGCCGTGCGTTTTTCTTGAGGAAATCGTGGTAGAATTCGTTGGATTTCCTGGTGACTTTCGAGGATAATTGTTCGGACTATTGAAGGCAGCCGCTTCTTTGAGAAGCCGTGGCACCACAGCGGGAGGATCATGCCTACCTTCGCCTCCGCAACACGGCACGCATATGCGCGCGGCACTTCAACAGGATCGATGAACCAGGAACTGGACGTGGGGGCTTGCCGAGCAAGTCTGGCACGTCCTTGTTTCGTCGGCAGATCGCACAACGTGTGGATCGCACGAGCCGCAACCGGGAGTGGCCCGCCAGGGGACATTCGGATTGCGCCTCGGGTTTAACCCGGATCGTGGTGTGAAGCTCAGTTTGCCTCGCGTGACCCCGACGACAGTGTGACGCACTGTCTCCCCTCGCACATTCGTAGGAGCGAACCCTTGTACGACGTACTGCTGGACGAATTGGAGGACGAAGGTACTCCATCGCACGAGGACGCCGACCGCCTTGTCGAGAAGGTCCACGACGACGTGGACATCGATCTCGACGATGACGTGGAGGATCTCGATCTCAATAGCGAGATCGATCCTGATTTGGAATTGAAGCAAGACGAACTCCTGCCCGCCGGCGAAGACAACGAAAGCTGGTCCGACGACCCGGTGCGCATGTACCTGACGCAAATGGGCGAAATCCCGTTGCTCACGCGCCAGCAGGAAATTTCGCTCGCCAAGGAAATCGAGATCACCCGGGCGCGGTTCCGCCGCCGGCTGTTGGAATGCGATTTCGTCATTCAACAGGCGGTGAAGATCTTGCGCCGCGTCGCCAACGGCGAACTGCCGTTCGACCGCACGGTGCAGGTCTCGGTGACCGATCGTCTGGAGAAAGAGCAGATCCTCGGGCGGATGCCGCACAACCTGCGGACGCTCGAAGTCCTGCTCAAGCGCAACAAGCGCGACTATCGCATCGCCACCAGCAAGTCGCACAAAGTCGGCGAGCGCAAGCAAGCCTGGCTTCGCCTCGGCTATCGCCGCAAGCGGGCCGTGCGCTTGGTCGAAGAGTTGGGTCTCCGCACGCAGCGCATCGAGCAGATGATTCCGACGCTGGAGCAATTCAGCCGCCGGTTGGATTCGCTCAAGGCGCAGATCGGCGTCTATCGCAAGAACAAGACGCCGGTCGACCAGTACGCGGCGCTCCTCAAGGAATTCCGCACCATCCTCCGCGCCACGCAAGAGACGCCGCAAAGCGTGCGGCATCGTTGTCGCGACTTGAAGGTGACCTATTCGCAATACCAGAAGGCCAAGCGTGGCCTGAGCGAAGGCAACCTCCGGCTCGTCGTGTCGATCGCCAAGAAGTATCGCAACCGCGGCCTCAGCTTCCTGGACTTGATTCAGGAAGGGAACGCCGGCCTGATGCGGGCGGTGGACAAGTTCGAGTATCGCCGTGGCTTCAAGTTCTGCACCTACGCCACGTGGTGGATTCGCCAGGCGATCACCCGGGCCGTGGCCGATCAGAGCCGCACGATTCGCATTCCGGTTCACATGGTCGAGACCATGTCGAAGGTCCGCAACGTCTCCCGGCAGTTGCTCCAGGATCTCGGTCGCGAGCCCACGATCGAAGAGACCGCCCGGGCGGCCGGCACGCCGATCGACGAGACGCGCCGCGTACTGGCGATGAGCCGGTACCCGATCAGCCTCGATCGCCCGGTGGGCAACAGC
>JALHLM010000509.1 GCA_022844585.1 Pirellulales bacterium
AAATCGAAATCGCGGTGCCGCTCAGCCCTCGCGATCTGGAAAAGAAAAAGCAGGCCATCTTCCGGCACGAATCGCAGAAGGACGCGGCGTTGTTTCCCGGCGCGGACTCGCGCGAGTTCTGGCAACGCGCCGAAGACCGCAACCGCAACACGGCCGCGATCTACAACAAACTCGGCCTGCCGGAATATTTTGCGATGGAAGGCTTTGTCCGCTGGGACGGGCAGGCGATTTAGCGGTTTTCTCCACTAGCCCGACGCGCAAGCGAGGGGGAGTAGACCGTTGGGTCTGAGTAACCGTCGTACTCAGTTCGGCGATTGCTCCCCCTCGCTTGCGCGTCGGGCTAGTGAGCGTTGCGATGCCCTGGGCTATCCACGGACGATTGCGTTCGTCGATCCTCCGCATGATGATAACGGGATGGACTCGAAGAATCCCTACGCTTCGCCGCGTTACACGGCCGCGGACGCCGCAACCGAAGCGCCTTCGATTGACGCTGCCGCGATTCACGGCGCGCGGCGTTACGGGAAGTATCTCATCGTGCGGCGCGATGCCGAGCTGCCCGCGCTTTGTGCGAAATGCGGCCTGCCGGCGAATGGGCCGTTGCGGAAATGGAAGCTCAAATGGACGGACATTTGGAACCTTCGCTATTGGGCGAGTCTGACGCCGACATTGGCGGGCGTGGCGATTCTGATTGTCGACAGATCGTGGTATTCGTGGATCATCTTTTTCGGACTTGGGCTGCTGAGCGGCTGGATGGGCCATCGCTTTGTTCAGCGTACCACGGTCTTTTACCGACTCTGCGAACGCCATGAGGCGCGCCGTCAGCGGTTTCCGTTGCTGGCGGCGGTCTTCGCGATTGTGGGAGCGACTTTCTTTATCGCCGCCGTGTCGACCAACCTTTCGATACCTTTTTCCGCCAGTCAACAGCGACTCGTGCTGGGACTTGGCGCAGTCGCCACGATTGCCTGGGGAACGGCGATGATATGCGCGGCGAGGATGAACGCAACATTTGACGCCCATCGCATCGAGGGCGATCTCGTCTGGCTGAAGGATATGCCCCATGCGTTCCTGGCACAAATTCCGGAGATCTCTGCCGCCGAGTTGAGCGACTGGGCGAAGACAGCGCCGCGCGACCGACGGGTTGTTGTTCCTTGAGCCACAGTCGCATTTCGCTCCGCGAAAGGGCATTCCTTTCGCGGAGCGAAGGGAGACAATGACGGGCATCTCCAAGGAGGGGACTCATGTCGGAACTATTGCGTGATCTATTCGGCCTCGACGACGACGTCGTCGTGGTTGCCGGCGGAGCGGGACGGATCGGCCGCGTGCTCTGCCGGGCGCTCGCACAGGCTGGTGCGAACGTGGCGATCTTGGATCTCGCCGACCAGACCGAGCAACTCGCCGCCGACATAGCCGCCGCGACCAACCGCAAGGCGATTGCCCTGCGCTACGACCTGACGAGCGCCGACGAACTGGCGCGAGCGCGCGACGCCTTGGAACAACGTCTTGGCCCTGCGACGGTGCTGATCAACTGCGCCCAGTTTCGCGGGCAAGGCTTCTACTCCTCCGCGCCGGAGAAATATCCGCGCGAAGCCTGGGAGCGCGTCCTAGAGACCAACCTCACCGCCGTGCATCTGGCCTGCCAGATCTTCGGCGGACGGATGGCCGAACGCGGTACGGGGCGCATCGTCAATTTCAGCTCCACGTACGGCGTCGTCTCGGCCGATCCCCGCATCTATGGGGACTCCGGCGTGAACTCGCCGATCGCCTACGGCGTCTCCAAGGCAGGCGTGATTGGGCTCACGCGCTATCTCGCCGTGCATTGGGCGCCGCAAGGCGTGCGTGTGAACTGCCTGGTGCCCGGCGGCGTCTATGATGGCCAGGACCCCGCGTTCGTCGCAAACTACACGGCCCGAACGCCGCTCGGTCGCATGGCCGCCGCCGAAGACTATCAGGGCCCGGTGCTTTTCCTGGCCTCGCGAGCGTCAGCCTACATGACCGGCGCAGTCCTCACCGTCGACGGCGGTTGGACTGCTTGGTAACACCACACCAACCCGAAGCGCCAGCGAGGGGGAGAAGACGTTTCATTTCCGCCCATCATCGCGCTGAGAACAGCGGCATTTCCCATCGCTAGTCCGTCGAGCCGGTGTTTACAGCAGCCTCTCCGCCTGCCAACAATACACCCATGCTCAGCGACGACGGACTACGCCACGACATCGAGCCAAGAGTTGACGAGGGCTAACATGCCAACGGCGACCATCTCGCTCTACGAAGACTGGGCCGCGCGGCGCGACCGACTGTTGCTGCCGACCGTGCAGGCGAATTTTCCATCGGCGCTTCCGCACATTAAGGTGCTGGAATTCTTGATGCGCCGTTACCGTGACGCCGAAGTGGCGCACCAGGCGGCGATGTTTCCGTTGCCCGGCGAGATTGTTTTCAATCAACGGGCGATCATCATCAATCATCACCTCGGCCGTCGTCGCGTGGCCGGCGTGAAATCGGCCGACGAGGCCGCCACCCGCGTGAGCTCGATCTTGTCCCGGATGCACGCGCCCGAATCGATCGAAGACGACGGGCAGCCTTGGCCAGGCGTTTCCACGCTCTGGACGCCGCGTTCGCGCCGCCCCGTGCATCGAGCCGAGGACCGCTATCTGGCACTGGCGAGTGGTGACTACAACGAGCGCGCTGCGGCGCTCGATCATTTTCGCCGCCTCGGAAAATTGCCGGATACAAGCCTCCTTAGCGATCTGGCCGCGCTGCCCCCCGACGAACTCGGTGACGAGGAACGCGGGCTGATCATCTGGGTCATGAAGCGTATTGGTCTCCGCTCCCGCGGCTGAAGCATTTGCTTCCCCGGCGGCCGCCGACTACATTCAGCGTGGTCCCACCGCCCGTTCCGTCCCGCCTCGCGTCTCCCGCCTTGGAGTTGCCTGCCATGTTGTCTCGTCTCGCCGCGTTCGCGTTCGTACTTTTCGCATGGGTGGCGACTCTCCACGCCGCGGAGCCGTCGGGCGAATCGCTCCGCGTGGCCACGTTCGATGTCGACGCCACGCCGCCAGTCGGCAGCATGATGGCTTATGACCTCGCAAAAGAACCAGGCGAGCTCGGTCTCCGCGCTCGTGGCATCGTGCTCCTCGGCGCCGGCGAGCCGATTGTTTTATGCGCGGTCGATTGGATCGGCATCGCCAACGAATCGCACGATGCCTTCCGTGAAGCGCTCGCCAAGGCGGCCGGCGGTTCGCCCGAGCGCGTTGCCGTGCATTCCTTACATCAACACGATGCGCCGGAAAGTGATTTCTCCGCCGAGCGGTTGCTCAACGACGCGGGGCTCGATCCGCGCCAATACGCCGGCCACTGGCAACGCCAAGTGATTACACGCCTGGCCGCGGCGGTGCGTGAAGCGATTCCGCAGGCGAAGCCGGTCACGCACGTTGGCGTCGGCAAGGCGGACGTGAAGGAAGTGGCGTCGAACCGGCGGATCTTCGGCCCCGACGGCAAGGTCCGCGCAGTGCGATATACGTCGTGTCAGGATCCCGATTTGCGCGCCGCGCCGGAAGGCACGATCGATCCGCAGGTCTCGCTCGTCAGTTTCTGGAACGGCGATCAACCGGTCGCCGTGCTGAGCTACTACGCCACGCACCCGCAGAGCTACTACCGCACCGGCGTCCCCAATCCGGACTTCCCCGGTATGGCCCGCTTCCTTCGGCAGTCACATCTGCCCGAGGCCCTGCACGTGCACTTCACCGGCGCCGGCGGCAACATCGGCGCCGGCAAATACAACGACGGCTCGCCGGCGAACCGTTTGATTCTCGCCGAACGCCTGGCCGACGGCATGCGCCGCGCGTGGGAAACCACGGAACGCGCGCCGCTCGCGCCGAGCGACGTCGGCTGGATCGTCGAACCCGTCGCGCTGCCGCCTGCCGAGCATCTCTCCATTGGGCAATTCAAGAAACAACTGATGGATCGCGATCCCATGTTCGCGGCCAAGAACGAGGCCACGAAGCTGGCCTGGCTCCAACGCTGCGCGGCAGGACATCAGATCGAGCTAAGTTGCTTGAAACTCGGCCAGGCAAGAATCCTGCACCTGCCAGGTGAGTTGTTCGTCGAATACCAGTTGGCCGCCAAAGCCGCGCGGCCCGACCTCTTCGTGTCGATGGCGGCTTACGGCGACTACGCCCCGTTCTACATCGGCACCGCGGTCGCCTATGAAGAAGGCGGCTACGAAACGCAACCCACGTCGTCGAACGTCGCCCCTGCCGCGGAGCAAGTGCTACTGACGGCGATTCACAAGCTACTCGAAGACTAGCGCCGCTTCGTTTCGATAGAGCCGGAAGCGTGAGCGCCCGGAGCGCGCTGCGAAGAAGCGC
>JALHLM010000510.1 GCA_022844585.1 Pirellulales bacterium
TCCTTGGGGGGAGGGACCAGAGGCCCCAGTTCCCTCCCCCAAACCCCCACCCCCTTCCCTCTTCTCTGTGCCGAGTCGAGGAAGGTGGTGCCTCACCACCAAAAATCATCACCGTTACCACGGCAAACGAGCGCCACCTCAACTCACGAAGGATACCGTCAGACAAGGTTCTCAAGGCTAGCGAACGTGGACCCTTGAGGAAGACAGCCCGCAGTAACGCCTGGCCCTTCGAGGCCCAAGTAGGAGAATGGGCGTCTTCACTTGACAGAACCAGCTTAGTGCGCGGCGTAACGAGCGCCAGCGCGAATGGGAAAGTGGTCAAGTTCCACAACTCGCCCCGCCGCCCTTGACACGGGTCCCTTCATGGGAGGCGTCTCCGACGCCGATGAAACGGACGTTGGCGATGTAATAGTCGCAATAGTTAACAGCCACGTCTTCTCCATCGGCGACGGAGTCGCCTCCCACGGTTGATAACTGATCCACCCTGTTTCTATGCGCGAACGCAGCTAGCAGGTCGCCACGGCCTTGGCAAGTATCCGAACCCAGTGAATTGGCGAAACTTTCGCCAGGCAAAAAACATCGTGAAAAATTTCGCAAGTCGGCTTGCCTTCCTTCTTGCGAGGGGTTTAGGATGAAGTTGTCGGCCTGACCGAGGAAAGCGTGCCTCGATAAGGCGCCGGCAATTTACACCGTCGGGAAAATCTACGGCCATGATTCACTTCTCGTGCGACCTCTGCGGACGCGAAATGGATGCGGAGAACGAGTTGCGGTTTGTCGTGAAGCTCGAAGTCTATGCCGCCTACGACCCGCTCGCTCAAGACGACGTGGACGAGGATCGCGATCACCTGCAGGAAATTCACGAAATCCTGGAGCGCTCCGAAGTGGCCGATTGTGCCGAAATCGGCGAAGACGTCTACCAGCAGCTCCGCTTCGACCTCTGCCCGGAGTGCCGCAAACGGTTCGTCAAGAACCCGCTGGGCCGCAAGCACACGGAGCAGTTCGACTTCAGCCAGAACTAGCAGTTGGCTCGGCGTGGGTCGCCCATGAAGCCTTCGCCATTCGATCGCCGACGTCGCGTGCGACCGCCGCGCGTCGGCCTGGCCGTGCTGGCCATTATCCTCATTGTGCTGCTGGGGCGTTACGCCGTTGAAGCGCCGCGGCACGATCCGCCCCCGGCGAAACTCGACCAGGTTCGCGTCGAGCGCGTCGTCGACGGCGATACGCTGCTGCTGGCCGATCGCACGCGCGTGCGGTTGATCGGCGTCAACACGCCGGAGACGGTCAAACCGGATACGCCGCCGGAGCCCTGGGGCGCGGAAGCCTCGCAGTTCACTCGGGATTTTCTCGCCGACGGCGTCGCGCGCCTGGAATTTGACGACGAGCGGCTCGATCAACACGGCCGCACGCTGGCATTCGTCTGGGTCGGCGACAAACAGCTCAACGAGGAACTGCTCCGCGCCGGCCTCGCGCGTGCGGAATTTCATTTTCGTTACGCGCCCGCGATGAAGGACCGTTTTCGCGCCGCCCAAGACGAGGCAAAACGGGCAAAGCGCGGAATGTGGGGAAAGCAGGTGGCGAAGTAGCACGCGCTATTTGCTTCGCGGCTGCCAAGGCGTGTCGCCGTTCCCCGTCGCTTGATTGACGGCTCTCGCCAGCACGAACAACCAGTCGCTCAGACGGTTCACGTACTTCACTGCCAGCGGGTCGATGTGCTCGCCTTCTACCGCGACGAGTGTGACCAGTCGTCGTTCCGCGCGCCGGCAGACCGTGCGCGCGACATGCACTTGGGCTCCCGCTAGCGCGCCGCCGGGCAGAATGAATTGCCTAAGCGGCGGCAACGTGGCCTCCCAGGCGTCAATCTCTTGCTCCAACGCGACGATCTCTTGCTCGCCAATGCCGGACACGCGTAGTTTTTCCGGATCGGGCGAAGCCAGCTCCGCGCCGAGGTCGAATAGTTGATGCTGCACGCGCGCCACCGATGCGTCGAACGCTGCCGGGAGCCCGCTGGCGCGGACGACGCCCAGCACGGCGTTCAACTCGTCGAGCGTGCCGTAAGCCTCGATCCGCGGCGCATCCTTCAACACCCGCGGCCCACCGAACAACCCCGTTTCGCCCGCGTCACCGGTCTTCGTGTAGATCTTCATAGTGCCAGAGCCGTGGATTGATGCCGAGATGTGAAAGGCAGCGTCACAAATCATCACACTAGCCCGTAGCGCCAGCGAGGGGGAGAGGACGTTGGTGAAAATCGAATCGAATACGCCAAACGGACGCTACACAAACGATGAGTGCAGATTATGGTGCATCAGAAGGTTGGCCCGGCGTTCATGTCAAACGATCAGCGGCGCCAACTCCCCCTCGCTGGCGCTACGGGCTAGTGTGGGAATGTCGGACGCAACTGGCCGTTGAATCCCAGCCGTGCGCCGCATATCTTGCAAGCATTCGCTATCCCATCGCCATCGAGAACGCCACCGCCATGGACGCCGCCGCTCAGGAAATTGTTACGCTTACGCAGCGCTTGCTCGACAGCATCGCCAAGGCCGATTGGAAGACCTACGCCGAGTTGTGCGACGCGTCGATTTCCTGCTTCGAGCCGGAAGCGCGCGGCCATCTCGTGGAAGGCATGCCGTTCCATGAGTACTACTTCAAACTCGGCGCGGACCCGAACGCACGGACGACGACACTGGCTCAGCCGCACGTCCGCCTGCTCGGCGCCGAGGCGGCCGTGATCGCCTATTCACGACTCGTGCAAAAACTCGACGGCGCCGGCGGCCCGACGGTGGCCTTCAGCCAGGAAACCCGCGTCTGGCAGAAAAAAGACGGCCGCTGGAAGCACGTACATTTCCATCGGTCGGCGGAGTGCTAATGCTTATTGCCTTGACTGGTGCGGCGCGTTAGGTTCGCGGTTTTGCAAGCCGTTCGATGAGAATAGGCTTTCCATGAATCGTTGGTGCGGCTTCCACGGCAAGAGGCGTCACATGTTGCGATTCGCGACCTGGCTGGCGTTGTGTCTGATGGCTGGCTGCGCGTGGGGCGCGGTGATCCACGTCTTCCCCAAATTCGGGGCCGTCTACAATCCCGATCAGACGTTGGCCGACCCGACCGTGATTGCCGCCGTTGATCCTCTCGTCAGCCTAGATCTAGCGCCGCGGCACGAACCGTACCTGGTGCGGTTTGACTTCCTGATGACGATCGAAGACCTGACCGGCGAGCAGCTCGGGTTTGGCAACGCCGTATTCAACATCAACTTAGATGGGGTCGCACAGTCTTCGGCGTTGCCGGGTTGGATTCGGGACACGATTCTCGTCGATGGAAACGGCGCCATTCCCGGCGGTATCAGGCAAAAATGGGCATTCAACGGCGACTACGGCCCAAACATGAATGACCTGCAAAGTCTAATCATCGGCACTCAACCACTCGACTTTCTAGGCCCCAGGCCGGTTGATCCGCGCTGGAATTTTGGTGTCCCGCCCTTTTACAATAACGTTGGCAACATCGTCATTAATCAGTCGGGCGAGTATTGGCCTCCGTGGGAAGGCACGTACGCTGGCAGCCTATTCGTAGAAATCCCAGGGCGGCGCGGCAGCGACGGCATTGTCAACACCGTCGTTGAAGAAGGCAGCACGTACAATGCTGCGCGGCTCTTAAGCGATGAAGGTGTAGTTGGCGCTCCTCCCGCGAACTTTCGGATTCGCGTGGTGCCGGAACCGTCGACGCGTTGGCTCCTGTTAGTTGCAATCGTTGCGCTACTGTTTGGCGCGGTTGCTGGCCGCCGACGCCACGCGACTCGAATGCCATGGCGAGTTCTTTCCCCGCTGCGGGAATCGTTCTCAGGGAGTGGTCCGATGCGATTCATCCGTGCGCAATCCCGCTTCGTCGCCAAAGATTGCGTACCGCGCGGGCCACTTGCGCAGTTTTGTCTCGCAATGGTCCTTGCCCCGGCCCTAGTGACGGCTTCGTCGGCCGACATCTATCGCTGGGACACCGGCGAAGTAATTCCGGGCACGGAGGGGATTGAGCCGGAACCATGGGCGCAATTGGATCATCTTGACTTGGCATACGCTCAGTTGATTCAAGAAAACCTATCAAACGCCAATCTTCGGAATTCGAATCTCCGCGTGGCAAGGCTTCGCCAGGCCGACCTTTCGTATGCGGATCTCGCCAATGCCGATCTTGAATCTTCAACACTTGAGAACGCCAGATTCACCGGCGCGCGCATCGAGGGAGCAAACCTGTATCGAACATTCATCTCGAAAGAGCAACTGTATTCAACCGAAAGCTATCAATCGAAGAATTTGCGTGGTGTGAATCTTGGAGCGAATGACCTAAGTGGATGGGACTTCAGCGGGCAAGA
>JALHLM010000511.1 GCA_022844585.1 Pirellulales bacterium
ACGGCAATCGTCACGACGCCGATAAGAACGTCCGCGTGCATTGCCGGCTCTCGCCGACGAAATTCTGGATTCAGATCACCGACGAGGGGCCCGGCTTCCGCCCCGACGATGTGCCGGATTGTACCGCGGAAGAGTACATCGAGCGCGACTGCGGGCGCGGGATCATGCTAATGCGCTGCTTTATGACGCATGTGGAGTACAGCGCGTCGGGGAATACCGTGGTGATGGAGAAGCACCGCGGGGCGGGGGAATGAGGACGTTCTGAATTTGAATGTCGAATCAAATCGCATGACGGAGTTAGTTGGCGGCGGTTTCTCTTGTCAGGCAATTTGCCGGCGACCTTTTGGGGTTTGGCGGCATTGGTTGCTTTGGCCTGGTTTCTTTTCTTCGACCAGGGTGCCTGACCTACGGCGTGAGTAGGTAATAGACGTCGGTGACGATCTTCGACGGGTTGGTGTTCCACTCGTCTTGCCAGTGGCCGTAGATTTCCCAGTTTGGGCCGGCTGGGGTGCGGCCGTTGTTCTTGCACCATTGTTGGATGGCTTCGTGGGCGCGGTGCAGTTGGCCGTAAGGGCCGACGTGCGTCACGATGGCGACGGGGCCGGCTGGCGTAGTTGAGGCGACGACTTCGCCGTGGCCGGCGAATGGGGCTTCGAGTTCGACGCCGACTTCGAGATTGATCTGGTCGTCGAGGTAGACGGCGACGTGCCGGCCGGCGCCGTGGATTTGCTGGGAGCGCACCACATTCCAGACTGCGCCGCAGGCCTCGGGGACGACTTTGGGGAGCTGCTGTTGGCTGGCGCGGCGGCGGACTACGGCGAGCGGGATGCCGTGGTGTTGTTCGACGCGGACTTCTTGGGCCATGTGGTTGTCTCCGTCGGTTGCCGGAAAGGGAGACCTTCGGTCGGGGCGGTAGCACGGTCGGGAGACCGTGCTACAACTGGGACGAATGAGATTCGAATGTTGGAATGAAGAGGCGGCGGTTTCTCTTGTCAGGCAATTTGCTGGCGGCTTCTTGGGATGTGGCGAGAGTCACTTTATGTGCGGGCTCGCTTGCTTCGTCGGGGGTGCCTGACCTACGGCGGAGTGACGATGTTTACTTTGGCTCTGAGAAAGTCTCCGGGCGGAGCCAGTAGGCGAATTCTGGGGCGGTGAAGGCTTGGCGTGAGGCTTCGCGTTCTGGGTTGAGGATCATGGGGCGGCGCGGGCCGGGGATGAAGAGGACGTCGTAGAGCTCGTGGCAGCCGGAGGTGAAATCGACGGCGCCGATTTCCTGGCCGGTGTTGAGGTCGATGATCACGATCGCGCAGCGCAGTTCAGGGAAACGATTTTGCACCGGCAGCCCGCCGAAGATGTGTTTTTCGCGGATGCGGCAGAGGCCGACTAAGGCGTAGTCGCCGGCGAAGGCCAGGCCGCGGGCGTAGCCGGCGAGCGAACAGACTGCTTCGCGCCGTCCCGTGGCAAGATCGACGCGGCAGAGTTCGCCGGCGCCGCTGTTGAGCACCCAGAGCTTGTCGCGATACCAGCGCGGCGAGTGCGGCATGGAGAGACCGCGCGCGGCAATCTCTCCGCTGGCGACGTCGATGATGATGCCGCCGTCTGACTTACTTGCGCGCCAACCGCCGGGTTCGTCGCCGATGCCGAGCGCGGTGACGTACGCGGGACGTCCGTCGCGCATCGCGAGTCCGTTCAAATGGCAGCGATCTTCGGGCACTAGTTCTGTAACGAACGGCGGCTGCCAGCGCGGGATGAAGCTGTGGTGGGCGCTGAGTTGAGCGAGGCAGGAGAAGCGCGTATTGACGAGCCACAGCCCGTCGTCGCCAAAGGCCAGGTCGTGGGCGTTCACGTCACCGGTGAAGTACGCGACGCGCGGCAAATAGAGCGCGTCGTAGCGGCCCGGCTGCTCGGGCAAGTAGTGCGGCGCGAGCGATGGCGCGTCGGCCAGCCGCAAGACATGATGTCGCGTGGCGATGGCGAGACGGCCGGCATCCCAGGCCATGCCGAGTGGTTTGTCGAACTCGCGCATCACGAGTGTGACCTGCCGCCCGTCCCAGCCGAATAGGCCGACCTTGCCGGCCTGATAGGTGCTGACGGCGACGATGCCGCCGCATTGCTCCATCCATGCGGCGAAGCCGTCGGTGATGGAGCAGTCGATGAGCATGGGGGAGGAGTAAAGGAGAATAGGAGTAAAGGAGCTTGGTGGCGACGTTTTGCAGGGGGCGCGCGGTTGCTCGTTGCTTCTCTATCTCCTTCTCCTGTTGCTTTACTCGGCCGCCCCGGTGGGGCTACCCGATTTTTTTCGCGCCTTTCCAGGGGTTCGCTTCGCTCACCCCTGGCTACTGACGGTCGCCCCGTTGGGGCTATACCCCCGCAAGCCTTTACTCCTTTACTCCTTTACTCCTTTACTCCTTTACTCCTTTACTCCTCCCCTGCACTACAGCTTTGCGAAGTATTCGTCGCTGGCCAGGATGCCGGCGAGGACGCGGGGTTCGTAGCTGCGGTTGAGGGCGCTGGATTGGAATTCGTTGCCAGCGGCGTCGGCGGCGCGGCTTAGGTACTTGGTGTAGTACGTGGCCGACAGGCGGCGATCCGCTTCGATGCTCTTGAGCACTTCGCTGGCGACGAAGGAACGGCTGCCGCCGCTGGAGAGGACGCCGACGTAGATCTCGCGGCCGGTGGGGTCCGCCGTGCGGTTCAGCACCGCCTGGTAGAGGGCGTTGACGAAACCTTCGTTGGTCCCGCCGCCGCGACGCGTGAAGAATTCGTCGGATCCCAGGATCGAGGCGCGGACGTCGTCGATCGACTTGCCGCGTGCGAGCAACCGCGTATGCACGTCGAGTCCCGCCGCGTCGACGGGGCGGCCAAGCAGTTCCTGATACAGGTCGCTGACCAGCTTGTTGCGGTATTCCGGGCTGTGTTGAATCATGAACGACACGTCGCCGCGGGAACGCCCGCGTTGGATGAGGTCGACGTAGAAATCGAGTCCTTGCGATTCCGCGGAACGGCCGAGCAGGTCTTCATACAGATTGTTGACGAAGCGTTGGTTGGCGTTGCCGTCGTCGTCTGAGATGTTTACCGTGGCCGTGGATTGCGCCCCGAGCGTGACGCCGCCGCCTGGCGATGAGAGCGTCAGGTTGATCGACTCCAGGCCTTCCAGCGCGGCGTCGTTGAGAATCGGAATGGTGAACGTCTTGCTGGTTTCGCCAGCCAGGAAGGTCAGCGTGCCGCTGGACGTGGTGTAATCGGAACCGGCGCTCGCGCTGCCGTTTGAGGTGGCGAAGTTCACGGTCGCATTGGCGGCCGTCCCGCCGGTGCGAGTGACGGTGATCGTCACCGAACCGCCGTTTTCGTTCACGGTGAAGATCGGGTTGCTGAACTGCACCGTGCCGGCCGTGTCGTTGTCGGTGATCGTGCCGGTGGCCGTGCCGTCGGCCAGCGTGGCGCCGTTGGGGGAAGTCAGGTTGACGGTGAACGTCTCGTTGGCTTCGTCCAAGGAATCGCCCGCGATCGTAACGGTGATCGTCTTCGAGGTCTCGCCGGGGGCGAAGGTAAGCGTGCCGGTGGCCGATGTGTAGTCGCCGGGCTGCGTGGCAGTGACGTCGGCGGTGGCGAAGTTGACCGTGACCGTCTGACCGCTCGGCCCGGACAGGGTCACCGTAAACGTCATCGTCGTCGTGCCACTGTCGCCTTCGGTGACCGTGGCGTCTCCGATGGAGATTGTTACTGCGCTGTCGTCATCGGTGATGGTGCCCGTGGCGGTCGCGTCGGCGAACGTGGCGTTGGTGGGATTCGTGAGCGTGACCGTGAAGGCCTCGTTCTGTTCCACGGTCGTATCGCCGTTGATTGTCACGGTGAACGTGCCCGAGGTCTGGCCAGCCGGGATGGTTACCTGGCCGTTGGCGGCGACGAAGTCGGTGCCCGAGGTCGCGGTGCCGCCGGCGGTAGCGTAGTTGACCGTGACGGGCAATCCGCTGGCCGCGGAAAGCGTGACGGTGAAGGTGAGCGTCTTCGTGCCGGTGTTGCCTTCGGCGACGCTCTGATCGCCGATCGAGATCGTCGGCGGGGCGTCGTCGTCGGTGATGGAACCGGCGCCGGTGTCATCTTGCAACGTGGCGTTCGATGAGACACCGGACAGGACGACCGAGAAGGATTCGTTGGCTTCGTCGAGCGTATCGCCGTTGATGGTGACGGTGATGGTCTTCGAGGTTTCGCCTGGGGCAAAGGTCAGCGTGCCGGTGTTGGCGACGAAGTCCGTGCCCGCCGTGGCGGTTCCCGCGGCGGTGGCGAAGTTGACGGTGACGTTTTGCGCCGCGGCGGTCGACAAGGTGACCGTGAAGGTGGCGGTCGT
>JALHLM010000512.1 GCA_022844585.1 Pirellulales bacterium
TGTCCTGATGCAAATGTCGTTGGCGGTGCGCTCCGGGCGCTGACGTTTCCGGTTCCATGGAATTGTAAGCTCAATGTCATTCGTCCGCCCCAACATCGACGCTTTGGCTGGATATGCTCCGGGAGAGCAGCCGCAGGGCGGGAAGTTCATCAAGCTCAACACGAACGAGAATCCGTATCCCGCTTCGCCGGCAGTGACGACGGCGATCGAGGCTGCGCTGCGGAATGGTTTGCAGCGCTATCCGGATCCGATGGCGACCGCCTTTCGGCTTCGCGCGGCGCAACTCTTCGCGCCCGACGTGCCGGGCATTACGCCGGATTGGATTCTCTGTGGGAACGGCAGCGACGATTTGCTCACCATCCTCACGCGCACGTTTATCGGCGAAGGGGAACTGCTGCGGCTGCCGTATCCGAGTTACATCCTCTATCGCACGCTGGCCGAGATCCAAGGCGCGCGGGCGGAAGAAGTGCGGTTCAACGCCGATTGGTCGCTCAGCGACGATTTCAGCGCCACCGCCGCTGGTTTGAAACTCGCGTTTCTGCCGAATCCCAACAGCCCGTCGGGCACGTATATCGCTCCGGAGCGCGTGCTCGAAATCGCCGAGCGCTTGCCGTGCCCCTTGGTGGTGGACGAAGCCTATGTCGATTTCGCCGCGACGAATTGCCTGAACCTCGTCGGGCGGAGCGAAAAGATCATCATCACGCGGACGCTCAGCAAGTCGTACGCGCTGGCCGGATTGCGATTCGGCTTCGCCATCGCGCAACCGCAATTGATCCGCGAAATGATCAAGGTCAAGGATTCGTACAACGTCGACGCCCTCTCCATCGCTGGCGCTACGGGCGCCATCGACGACCAGGCCTGGCTCCGTGAAAACCGACGCAAGGTGCTCGCCACGCGCGACAAGCTGACCGCCGGGATGACGGCCCTCGGGTTCAACGCCGTGCCGTCGCAGGCCAACTTCGTCTGGTGTCCGCATCCTAAGCTGCCGGTCAAACCGCTCTACGAACAGCTCAAAGCCTCGGGCGTCCTGGTACGCTATATGAACTATCCGGGCTGGTCCGACGGCCTCCGCATCTCGGTCGGCACCGAAGATCAGAACGAGGCTTGTTTGGGGCTCCTGCGTGGTATGGTTTGAGGTGTAGTTTGAAGTTTTCGCTTCGCAGTTTGAAGTTTTCAGTGTTCAGTTTTCAGTTGGTGAACACGGTGGCTTTTTACTTGGCACGGCACTGCGATAGTAGCCCCGACAGGGGCGGCCGATAGTAGCCAGGGGCGACAACCCCTGGCATAACGTGGCCCAATAGAAAACCTGAGCCCCAGCGGGGCGACACGAACACCCCGGCCAGTCCTCCCACTGAAAACTGAACACTGAAAACTTCAAACTCGCACCCCATGTCCCGCACCGCCAAGATCGACCGTCAGACCGCTGAAACCAAGATTCGGCTGGAGCTGAATCTCGACGGAACCGGCGCGTCGACGATCGCGACCGGCGTCGGTTTCTTCGATCATATGTTGACGCTCTTCGCGCGGCATGGGGCGTTCGATCTCACCGTCGAAGCGCAAGGCGACTTGCACGTCGATCAACATCACACCGTGGAAGACGTCGGCATCTGCTTGGGACAGGCAATCAAAATCGCGCTCGGCGACAAGGCCGGCATCCGCCGTTACGGGCACTTCACGCTGCCGATGGAAGAGACGCTCGTCACCACGGCCCTCGACCTGAGCGGGCGCTACTACCTGGTGTTGAACGCACCGATTCCGGCCCCCAAGATCGGTGATTTCGACAGCGAGCTGGTCGAAGACTTCTGGCAAGCCGTCGCCGCGAATGCGCTCATGAACCTGCACGTTGTCCTCCACTACGGCCGCAACAGCCACCACATCAGCGAAGGCATTTTCAAATGCGCCGCCCGCGCGCTGCGGATGGCGGTCGAACACGATCCGCGGATGCCTGGCGTGCCGAGTACGAAGGGGACGTTGACGGGGTAGTTTGAAGTTTTCAGTGTTCGGTTTTCAGTGGCTGCAAGAAAGAGCCCCACACTGAACATGGAGCCAGAAGCGTCAGCGCCTGGAGCGCACCGTCCACAATCGCGTTCTTCTCTTCACGCGAAGCGAAGCGATGGGCTACCGTTTTGATTTTCTACGCGCGGATCACGAATACTACGCCGCGTGGCGTGAGTATCGCCGCTTGCGGCGTAACAAATGGGTCGCACTGCTGTCGTGCTTTCCCGCGACCGTTGTCGCGGCCCTATTGCTCGTGCCGTTAAGTCGTGCGCTCAAGTCGGATATTCCCGTGGCGGCCGCAGGTCTGATCGCGGGGATCATTGCCTTTGGGGCGGTCGCAATCACTCACTTCCGGCAAATGGTTTGGAAGTGCCCAAAATGCCATCGGCCGTTTTTTCTCGAGCTTTTCTGCTACGCCCCCTTTGATGACGCCTGCCGGCACTGCAAGCTACCTCTCTACGCGCCGTGCGACCCGGCCAAGCAAGACTGGGAGCGCGCCTAGTAATTCCCGTCCGCGGAAACTTCAGCCTCTTGCAGCGGATTGATGGTTGCGAGGCGTTTTTCTTTGGCTTGAGCGCGTTCAACGCGTCGGGAACGCATCACGGCCAGGCCGCCGCCGAGGAAGCCGAAGAGGACGGCGCAGTTCATCGCCGCTACGGCTTCCATCGTCTTCGCGTTGTACGCCGGCGTCGCGTAGCCAATCGCAACCGTGGGCATCGGCGCAGGGGCGTAGTAGCCCGACGCGGCGGCCGAGGGTGTGCCAGGGACGGAGTAAGTATAAGCCACGGCGGGCGGCGCATACGGCTGGGGATACATGGTCGGGCCGTACGCGGTGGTGAATTGCAATCCCGACTGGGGCGTCAGCGGATTGAGCGAACTTGAGTTCCAATATTCAATCAGTAACTCGTGCGGCAAGACACCGAGGCGTGCGGTGTTCGCCACAGGCCAGGTCATTATCGTCAACAACAAGTAGGTGGCGACGCCGCCGACGGTCACGCGGCCGAACATCGCCTGGAACCGATTCATCGGGCTGACGGCCAGCATGAACACGTAAGCCATGATCGCCAGCCAGCCGGCCATCACGGCGTAGCGCCACAGCGAGAGCGGCTGCTGAAAGCTGGCGATCAGCAGGGCGACGTAACCGGTCGCAGCCAGCAGGGCGAGAATGGAGAACTTCATGGGAAATCCTTTCCTGCGAGTAAGGCTGGCCGCATTCTCGCACCTGCGCTGCGCCGCGACAATCAATTCGCCGGTTTCTCAGCCGTGATTTGCCCTTGTTCGCCCTTTGCCCGATCTGTACGATCCCCGCCGATTCTCAGGGGCCGTTGCGCGGATTGCGTGCGCCGGGCTTGCTGGGGATGGCCGTGGGTCAAGGACGATGCGCGGATTTGCCGGCTGGAGCTTGTGGCTGCTCCCGCTAGTCGGTTGTGGACTAGCCGTCTCCGGCTGCGCGCAGAACGCCTACACGCTCCAATCCCAGGTTCAGGCCCTGCAGCAACAGCAGCAAGTGCTGGCGCAGCAGAACCAGGAACTGCAAACCCGGGCCACCGCGCTGGATAAAGACAACCAAGACGCCAAAGCGCTGTTGGCGCAGGAAAAACAGCAAGGTCGCATCTTCCAGGACGAAGTGGCGGCCCTTCGCGAGCAACTGCGGACCACGGCCGCGCAGCTTGCCGAAGCCAGCAAAGCCAAGGAACAGTCCGACGCCCGGGCGTTGATGGCTTCCTCGCGACGGCCGGTCGGGGCGTCGATCTCGGCCAATAGCAGCCTGCTGGGTGACTTGCCGAAGATCACGATCCCCGGAGTCGAAATCCGCCAAGATGGCGACGTGGTGCGGATCGAGTTGCCGGCCGATCAGTTGTTCCACGACCGCAGCGCGACGCTGAAACCTGGCAGCGAACAACTGCTGGCCGACGTGGCGCAACGGATCATGCAGACCTACCGCGATCAGATGATCGGCATCGAAGGGCACACCGATAGCGATCCGGCGGTCCCCGGCCTCGGCCTCAGCAATGCCCAGCTTTCCAACAACCAGGCCATGGCCGTGCAGGCCTATCTGGTCACGCAGGCCCGGGTGCCGGAAACCCATCTCTTCGTCGCCGGTCACGGCGGCAACAACCCGGTGGTCTCCAACGCCACCCCGGCCGGCAAGCAGCGCAATCGCCGCGTCGAGCTGGTCGTCTATCCGGAAAAAGCGGCCCGCTAGACTCACCCTAACGCGGCGGCGCGATCCGGATTACGATAGTTTCCGAACCCGCGCTACGCCCACGCTGTCCTCCTCACACCAACCCGAAGCGCCAGCGAGGGGGATTTGACATCGGTTTCAGCGC
>JALHLM010000513.1 GCA_022844585.1 Pirellulales bacterium
GTCGCGCGGCATGTTGACGGTATTGGAGATCGCCCCCGAGAGGAACGGCTGCGCGGCCGCCATCATGCGGACGTGCGCCCGCCAGTTGATGGAACGGGAACCATTCGCCGGCGTGAAGGCACAATCGAACACCGCGAGATGCTCGTCGTGCAGGTCGGCACAACCTTCGATCGTGTCTTCGCGATTGATGTACGCGACGATCGATTCGATCTTCGGTTGGTCGTAACCGAGCGTCTTCAAGGCGAGCGGCACGGTGTTGTTGACGATCTTCAACATGCCGCCGCCGGCCAGTTGCTTGTACTTCACGAGCGCGATATCCGGCTCGATGCCCGTCGTGTCGCAATCCATCAGGAAGCTGATCGTCCCCGTGGGCGCGAGCACCGTGGCCTGGGCGTTGCGGTAGCCGAACCGCTTGCCGGCGTCGAGCACTTCGTCCCAGAGCTTGCGGGCGGCTTCGTGCAGATACGTCGGGCATTCCGGATTGATCTGCTCGACCGCGTCGCGATGCATCTGCATCACGCGGAGCATCGGTTCGCGATTCTCCGGGAAACGCTCGAACGTGCCGACCGCGGCGGCCAATTCGGCGCTGGTCAGGTTGGCGTTGCCATGCAGCAGCGCGGTCAGCGCTCCGCTGAGGGCGTAGGCGCCTTCCGAGTCGTACGGGAAACCGCTCGCCATGATGAAGCTGCCCAGGTTGGCGTAACCGAGGCCGAGCGGGCGGTACAGGTGGCTATTGTGGGCGATCCGCTTCGTGGGGTAACTGGCGTGATCCACCAGGATTTCCTGCGCCACGAAGAACACGCGGCAGGCGTGGTGGAAGCGTTCGACGTCGAAGGCCCCGTCTTCCTGGCGGAACTTCATCAGGTTGATGCTCGCCAGGTTGCAGGCCGTGTCGTCCAGGAACATGTATTCCGAGCACGGGTTGCTGGCGTTGATGCGGCCCGAGTTCGGGCAGGTGTGCCAACGATTGATCGTCGTGTCGTACTGCACGCCCGGATCGCCGCAGAACCAGGCGCACTCGGCCATCTTGGCGATCACGTCGCGGGCCTGGAACACCGGGCCGTCCTTGGACGGGTTGGTGACCCAGTGAGTGCGCCATTCCTTGTCTTCGTTCACGGCCTGCATGAACTCGTCGGTCAGGCGGACCGAGAGATTGGCGTTCTGGAACAGAATGGAGCTATACGCCTCGCCGTTGAAGTTCGATTCGTAGCCTCCCTTCTCGATCAGCACGCGGGCCTTCTTTTCTTCCTTGGCCTTGCACTCGATGAATTCCATCACGTCCGGGTGCCAGACCTTAATCGACTGCATCTTGGCGGCGCGGCGGGTCTTGCCGCCGCTCTTCACCACGGCCGCGATCTGGTCGTACACCCGCATGAACGACAGCGGGCCGGAAGGGCGGCCGCCGCCGGAAAGCTTTTCGCGATGCGATCGAAGCGTGGACAGGTCGGTCCCGGTGCCGGAGCCGAACTTGAACAGCATGGCCTCGCTGCGGGCGAGCTCCATGATGTCTTCCATGTTGTCTTGCACGCTCTGGATGAAGCAGGCCGAACCCTGCGGATACGCGTACGGATTCTCCGGCTGCTCGACGGTGTTGGTCTCGGGATTCCAGAACCAGTTGCATTGCGCGCCCTTCACGCCGTACTGGTGAAACAGCCCGACGTTGAACCAGACCGGTGAGTTGAACGCCCCGTGCTGATGGACGCAGAGCCAGGTCAGGTCGCGGTAGAAACGCTCGCCGTCCTCGGGCGTGGCGAAGTAACCGTCCTTGATGCCCCAATCGGCAATAGTGCGGCTGACGCGGTGAATCAATTGCCGTACGCTGCGTTCGCGTTCCGGGGTGCCGTTCTCGCCGTAGAAGTACTTGCTGACCACGACGTTGGTGGCCAGTTGGCTCCAATGTTCGGGGACCTCGCAATCCTTCTGCTCGAACAGCACGCCGCCGGACTCGTCCTTGATCACCGCCGTGCGGAGATCCCAGGTGATGGTCTCGAACGGATCGGCGACGTCGGTCGGGCAAAAGACGGGATCGAATACCAGGCCGCGCTGGAAGCGGCGGGCGGCTTGCGAGGCACGGGAAAGGACGCCGGGACGCGACTCAACCGCGAGATTGGCCATAGTGCTCAAAACCTCCTGAGCGAAAGAACGGGCATCCGAGCCATTAGTGTACTCCAGTACACCGAATACCACAATCGGTCCAGCTAGCATTCGAGTTGAGGAATGCTGGCTAGAAGGACTGCTGGTTTCATCCGGGTAAGCTGAGAAGGCTACGCAATCTTGCGTATGACAACTATATATTGTAGCGAATGCCCAAACAGCCACAATAGGTAGTTGTCTGGCGTGTAAGTGTATCGACTCGCAAGGCTTCGTCAACCATTTTTTCTGAAACTGATACTAACTGATTGCTAGCAATCGGGTTGGGGCGTTTTGAATTTTAAGAGCTTCGGTCAGCCGTTATCCGAACGTCAGATGCCCCAGCGCTAAGTGCTTTGGGCGAGACAAGTTGGACTGTAAAGGCCTGGCTACGTAATGACGACTCGTGGATCATATGTAATAATATGTGACGAGCGGTTTTGGAACGGAGCTTGGGATGGCCAAGAAACAAGCCAGGATTGGCGTGCGACGCGGCTCCAGCGAACCGCCATTCCGTTGGGATATCTGGATTCTGGATCGCGCGTTTGAAGAAGCAATGTCGTTTCTGAGCGGCCCTCAATATCGGCACCTGGCGCAGCAGTTTCAGGAACTCGCAAGGCAGCACGATCCCACTCACTCAGCGACGATTTCGTTGGACGCCGTCGAAGATTTTTTTGAGTTGCGAGATTGGGGAGGAGTTCTACATCCGCGTAACGTAAGGGTCTTCTTTGGGGTAGATAAGAAAGCACGGCGGATCATTGTGCTAGGCGCAATCGATAAAAGGAACGACGGTCCGACGCTCCTGGGCGATAAGACACGAATGCGTGTTCGATGGCGTAGGTATAGTCGGGGCGAACTGGAGTAGAAACCAAGTCTTACTGGCCATGATTAGTCGCTCCCCGCGCGGGAGCGTGGATTGAGGGAAACACGGCACGTTACCGCTCGACTTTTCTACAATTTGCTCCCCGCGCGGGAGCGGTGGATTGAAAATGCCCTCCGCATCCAACCCGATTCGCTTTGAAGATCAAGCGTTTGTCGTCGCACTGGCGAATATCAGTGAACGCATTCGGCACGCGCCTGATGACGACCAAGCCGACTTGCGAGAGTTGACGGCGGAGTTCCTGGATGCCGCGCAGTCGCGCGATCAAGAGCGTCAGCAGAGTGCCGCCGCGGCGATTCTCGAAATCCTTGATCGGCGGCCGATGAAGATTGTCCCCATCACGGTTCCGGAGGATGACGACTCCTTGCACGAGTTCAACGTCGGCATTGGAAACCGTATCAAGAGGTTGCGGGCATCTGCACAGATGACACAGGAGCAATTGGCCGCCAAGGCGGGAATCGGGCAAGGCTACATCAGCAAGTTGGAAGCAGGACAGCATTCCCCGAACGCTCTGACAATTGAGAGAATTGCGCTGGCGCTTGGCGTCGACGTGCCCCAATTGTATGGAACTGCACAGTAGTTCGTCGCTAGCGCGACGATTGCAGCCGCGCACAGCAATAGGCCCGCAAAGAGACCGATTGGCAGCAATCTCGAATACCACAATGGTTTGCCCGCCAGTTTTGCCGTCGACCAGAACGCCACCGGGGCCAACGGCGCAATCAACAACCCCGGCAGCGCCAGCCGCGGCACGATACACCCATTCAACGGTAGGTGCCTAGGGCTCGGGCGAAGGGCACGGCGGCGATCGACGTCCAGCGCGCTGGGGCTTTGATTTACCGTGCTGCCAGCCGTCACGATGCCCCAGCGCGCACGACGTGGCGAACTTCAGCCTTCGCCGCAGCCCCAGGCACTCGCGTCAGCTTGTGAAAGTGGAGTCGGAAGGCTGGCGATGCGGTATAAAGTGGAGCGGGAGCGCTGCTTCAACACTAACGCTCGCGTGAGCTAGGCGACCGCGCGAGACTTTTCCGGCGATAAGTTCGGCAAACTCGGCGGAGTCGCGCAGGCATAATCGTCAAGCTTTCGCCAGCTTCGGGACGCGGCAAGGTTTGCCCACTTGGAGCGATAAACCCTTGTGCGAAAAATACTTCCGACCGCTCAAGGCCCTGCGATGCGGCGGACGATACCGAGACTGTCCCTGAACGAGGAAAGCGTGCCCCTTGTACAAGGCACGCGAGGGAGCGCTGGACCCAGCCGTTGGACAATTCGAGTCAAGGAATGGCTCGACGGCACTGGTGGAATACACCTTGTGAACCGGGG
>JALHLM010000514.1 GCA_022844585.1 Pirellulales bacterium
TGCATCCGACGAGCACGCGCGCCAGGCGCTTGAGGCGGTTGGCGCGAAGTAGCAACCGTGGAGCGACTTCGCAACGAAGCGAAAACGGAATGAGTGACAACCCCTACCAATCCCCACAGACGGATTTGACCCCGCCCGATTTGCGGCTCAGGAGGGAAAAGGTAGTTGCCTGGCTGAAAGACCGGACGCTGCTGGTGCTAACCGGCTTTGGCGTCTTTGTAATTGTCATGGTGGTGGTCATGGCTTTTGCCCTCATCGACAACAAAGCCGTTAAGGCGGTGTTGGCGGTACTTGCCATCATCGCCTGGTGGGCTCTCCAAAGCCGCGTGCTTCAGAAAAGAACCCCGCCCCAGTAAGTGTGTACAACCGAGGCGGGGCCGCGCTGCGCTTTCTGGCCGTCTCAGCGACGTACTCGCTGCTTGCCGCCGTCTCCAAATTGAACCACAGCGAGCACCATGGCGGCTTCGTGGCGGCCGGTTGCTTTCAGCTCATGGCCGGCCTGATCGGCGGCTATCAAGGCGGGCATCCTGGCGATGGTTCGGTCAATCGGGTGAGCATCAGAATGGCGGAGCGGCACCCGGGACCTGTGCCTGCCACGAACCAACGCTGCTCTGCAATACCTCCGGTGGCAGGGCGGAAGCCCGCGAATTGCATTTTTGTCAGAATTGTTCCCAGATTCTCCGTGGCGCGGCGGCGCGGCGCTACGTCTTTATCTCTCATGGGAGCAACGACGATGCTTGATCGGGGCGAAGTGCCCGAGCGGTTAATTGAACGCGCTCAGCAGGGCGATCGGGCGGCGGTCGACTCCCTGCTGCAACTGTACCGCAACTACCTGCATTTGCTCGCCCGGACGCAGATCGACATGCACCTGGTCCGCCAACTGAACCCTTCCGACGTGGTACAGGAAACGCTGCTGCGGGCGTTTCGCCATTTCGCTCAGTTCCGCGGCGGCACCGAGGCGGAACTACTCGCGTGGCTACGCCGCATTTTGGCCCGTTGCCTGGCGGACCAATCGCGTTACGCCCGGGCCCAGCAGCGCGACGGCCGGCGGGAAGTGGCGTGGGAGGCAACCTGCGACCACTCCAGCCAGCAACTCACGGCGCTCGTGGCGGACAATCAAGGAACTCCCAGCGAACTGGCGATCCGGCGTGAGCAGTGCGTGGTCCTCGCCGATGCGCTCGCCAGACTTCCGGACGACTACCGCGAAGTGATCGTGTTGCGGCACTTGGAACGGATCGAGTTCACGGAAGTGGCCGCCCGGATGGGACGAAGCTCCGGCGCCGTGCGTATGCTTTGGGCTCGGGCTTTGGAGCGCCTGCGCACTGAATTGGAGCCGCCACAGTGAACTCCGCATCGTTCGAGCCGTCCGTCCCGCATTCGACCAGCGAAGACGCCGCCCTGGCGCGTCTGCTGGAGGAGTATCTCACGGCGCTCGAGGCCGGCAGGAATCCGTCGCGCGATGAATTGGTCGCCGCACATCCGGAGTTGGCCGAGCGGATCGATCGCTGTCTGGCGAGCCTGCGCTTCGTGGAAGGCGCGGCCAACAATATCGAGTTTCCGGCTGGCATCACGGCTGGCGAAGACAACGAACCAAGGCAACTGGGCGACTTTCGCATTCTGCGCGAAGTCGGCCGCGGCGGGATGGGCATCGTCTACGAGGCGGAGCAAATCTCGTTGTCGCGACGGGTGGCGCTCAAAGTGCTGCCGTTCGCCGCGGTGCTGGACGAGCGACAATTGCAACGCTTTCGCAACGAGGCGATGGCGGCGGCCAACCTCGACCATCCGCACATCGTCGACGTGCATGGCATAGGCTGCGAACGCGGCATTCACTTCTACGTGATGCGATTTATTCCGGGAACGACGTTGGCCGAAGCCATGGCCGCTCCGGCAGGTATGGCGAGAACGGCGACGGTCGAACAAGAAACCGTGCCCATCGCCGAGCTCGCCACGCTGCGGAGCGAACGTCCGGCCGCATTTTTTCGCCGCGTCGCGGAACTGGGAATCCAGGCCGCCGAAGCGCTTGAACATGCCCATCAGTTCGGCGTCGTCCACCGCGATATCAAGCCGTCGAACTTGCTGCTGGATCACGGTGGAAAACTCTGGATCACGGATTTCGGCCTGGCTCAAGTCGATTCGCACGCCACGCTAACGCTGCCCGGCGACGTGCTGGGCACCCTCCGCTACATGAGTCCGGAGCAAGCCGCGGGACGGCCGACGATGATCGACCACCGCACGGACATCTACTCGCTGGGTGCGACGCTGTACGAGTTGGCGACGGAGCGGCCAGTCGTGCGGGGGCAGGATCGCGCCGCGATGCTGCGCGAGATCGCCGAGACGGATCCGGCGAGTCCGCGCAGCTTGACGCCCGGCATGCCACTCGACTTGGAGACGATCCTGCTCAAAACGCTCACCAAGGAACCCGCCTGCAGGTACGACACGGCCCAGGCCCTGGCCGACGACCTGCGGCGGTTCTTGGAACATAAGCCGGTGCTGGCCAAGCGACCGACGTGGCTCGATCGCCTAGGCAAATGGAGTACACGGCATCGGACGGCCGCCTGCGCGGCAGGCGCGGCAGCGCTCGCGATATCGCTTTGCCTGATTGCCAGCACGGCGATCGTCTGGCGTTCGTTGAGCAAACAACGGATTGCCACTCAGCTTGCACTATCGGAACGCGATGAGCAACGTTACCAGCGTTACGTCGCAGATATGCAACTCGCGGCGCATGAGTGCGAGAACGGTTCCCTCTCCACGGCGTTGAACTGCTTAAGCAATCACCTTCCGCAACACGGCACGTCCGATCTTCGGAACTGGGAATGGTACTTTCTTAACGCGAAATGTCATGAGCAATTCGCCACGCTCGCCAACAGCAAGTCACCGCTCTCCGCGGCTGAGTATTGTCACGATGGGACGCTGCTCGCCACCGCAGGCCTCGATGGGGCAGTGCGGGTATGGAACACGCAGACTTACAGTGATCCCACCATTCTTTCCGGGTGCAAGGCTGCAATCTCCGCGTTGAGTTGGAGCCCTGACGGCAATTCACTTGCCGCTTCCTGCCGCGATGGAAGCGTGCTTGTCTGGGACGTCCAGCAAGCCGTAGTTCGGCAGGTGAAGACCGTTGCGGCGGCGACCTCGGCAAATTGCGTGCGTTGGAGCCCAGACGGGGATCAGTTGGCGGCGGCCATCGAACTCGATGGCAGCCGCGGCGCTTTGGTCGTTTGGAAGGTCGAAAGCGACGAATGCAAAGTGTTCGACGACGACCATGTGATCACCAACGTCGCCTGGTTGAAGGATGGTAAGTCGCTCGTCTACGCGACAGGTGGACTATCCGCCAGCTCGCGATTTATCGTTCTCCGCAAAGTCGAATCAGGCGAAGAAAGCTGGCGAATTGCTACGAAGCCTATCGAGGTATTGGACTTGGATGTTAGTCCGGACGCAGAACGGTTGCTCCTTGGAGGGGCAAGCCGCGAACTGCAGATTTGGAACCTGCAAACCGGCGAGGTTTTGCGGCAGATCACCGCTCATGAAGAAGCGGTGACCTCGGTTCGCTGGAACAGCGATGGCACGGTGATCGCTTCCGGTGGCACGGACGGGAAGATCCATCTTTGGAACTCCGAGTCCGGAGCATTGCTGCGAACGTTCAACGGTCACGAAATGCAAGTGACGGATCTCACCTGGTCCCCGGACGGTGAGCGTCTCGTTTCCGCATCGGCGGATCGGACCGCGAAGGTTTGGGACGTGAGTCAACGTCGCGTGCATCGCCTGTTGGCAGGTGGTCCCACGATGTCGTTGGACGCGTCGGGACGCCGCTTAGCGACTCATATTCTCAACACGAACAAGATTGAGATTCTTGATATCGTGTCAGGCAGCGTGCTTAGTTCCCTCGCGTATCCGTCCGAGGGCGCCGCCAAACAGTTGGCGTGGAGCCCCAACCAGCAGTTCCTGGCCATGTCCTTGCACACGGAAGACGAAGCGGATCCCGACGGCATCGTCTGGAATGTTGCCGAGAAACGCATTGTCCAGCGACTGCCCGGCGGGCGTTATCTCGCCTGGAGTCCGGAAGGAAACATGGTCGCCATTTCCACGGCGCGCAATTCGGTCGCGCCGATTGCCGAACGTTCACACGTTGCGACCCATGAAGTGAAGGTGGTCGAGTTCTTGACCGGTAAGGAAGTCGCGAACTTGTCCGGTCCTCCCTGGTTCTGCTCGCTCGCGTGGAGCCCCGATGGCAAGCATTTGGCCGCCATCAACACGGAAATGAGGGTCCAGCTCTGGGACACGGCCACCTGGCGAATCAGTCGTCAGCTGACGCTCCA
>JALHLM010000515.1 GCA_022844585.1 Pirellulales bacterium
TGGCCGCGATTCAACTCCGCTTTCACCTTCTCCACGTTGGACAACATGGCTTTGTGCAGCGCGGCGAATTCCTTGGCGTGTTCCTTCGGCACAGTCGCGACGCAAAGCATACCATGGTCGATCTTGTGCGTCTCCCAGGTCATTTCTTGCAACAGTTCTGGCTTGCTCGCCATCGCTTTGCAGATCTCACACTTCTCCATTTCCGCAACCAGCTTGCTTGCCTGGGGTGATTCGCTGGTCTGAGGCGCTGCATAAATCAGTGACCCTCCAACCAGCAGTCCCACGACTGCCATCGAGATCATCGCTCTCATGTTTATCTCCTCTGGTGACGCAAAGAATCGTCGAGCTGCAATTGCCAGCGCAGCGGCTTGGCAAAAGCGCACGGTTCAAGGGCCTGCAAACCGAATGCCGACGGCCAATACACCGATCTATCAGGTGGATTGATCGATCGTCGGCCTAAATGCTGGTCGTGGCCGCGTCACCTAGGACCGATGCGGTTCATGGCAGCGAAAGCATTCATGTGCATGAATGAATGGTCTCGGTACTATGCCCGTGTCGACATCCGCCAGTCGTAACAACGCCACACTTAGCCGGCAGTTCATCCGTCGCAGCGAGACGTTACAGATTGCGTTTCCACTCTTGCCGCAATACCCTTTCCTCATCGGTCTCCAATCCCACCAAGGCGAACACCGTTTCCACCAAGCTGACTGCCCAACCGTGAAGCGTCGCCAGCTCCGCCTCGACACGTTCGGAGACGACGCGAATGTCCGATCCGTCGACGCCGCCACGACTGGGCTCGCGTCGATCGGCCATCTTCAGTCGGTCACAGCTGGCCTGCAATTTCACAATTTCCTTTTGCAACTCCGCGAGTTTGTCCAAGTAGGCCTCGCGACCAAGGACTCGGATGTCGGCTTTCCAACGCGAGCCAAAGTGGCGACGAACAGCATCGATGAAGGCCATCTTTTCAGATCCTCCTGAATGGAAGTGCAGGCGAGTCAAAATCTCCTGGCCAATATGAATATCGTAGCGAAGCACTACGTTGAATTCGAGCGCGACGGCAACGATTCATTGACCCTCGTATCAGAACTCCTCCAAGTAGACGTGCCGCCGAAACCCTTCGATCGCCGGACATCTGAAAGATGCTTAACGCGCGGGGCTCACATTTCCACTATGTTTTGGTAGAATCAGCCATGGCATTAAATGCCGCACTTAGCTGACGTCGCGGAGTTATCCGACCGCGCTTGTTGCTGGCACGATGATCGACTGAGAACGAGTGGCTTCGATGACGTGTACAAGCAATGCATCAATCTTTCTCACATCGCCTGAGATGAAGATGGTTAGCCAACCTACGACACCGGCCGTCGCGTATCTTCGCCGTAGCACCAACCGCCAAGAGCGCTCCCTGGAAGATCAGCGCAGGGAAATCGAGACTTATGCCCAACAGCACGGCTACCGCATCCTCCGCTGGTATAAGGACAGCGGCATCAGCGGTGACGCTACGGAACGTCGGCACGAGTTCTTGGCGATGCATAAGGCCGCCACGTCGAATCGCGACTTTGACGTTATCCTCTGCTGGGACTATTCGCGATTCGGCCGCTTCGACAGCATCGAGGCGGGGCGCTGGATTCATCCGCTCCGCCAAGCTGGCGTCAAACTCGTCACGGTGGCCGAGGGCGTCGTCGACTGGGACTGCTTCACCGGCCGGATCATGAACGCCCTGCATGCCGAGGGCAAACACTCTTTTTTGACGGATCTCTCCCGGAACGTGGCAAGGTCATTGTCCGGGATCGCCAAGGAAGGCTTTCTTTGCGGCCAGGCAGCGCCGTACGGCTACGACCGCATGCTCGTCGATGAACGGGGCGAACAACGGCAGCGGATTCGCACCGGTGAAAAGTTCAGCAAACCCCGCGGGTGGCGAACAACGCTGGTGCCGTCGGACGAAGTGACTAAGGTGACGACGGTCCGCTGGCTGTTCCAGCAATACGCCGATACCGACACCGGTCTACGTCCCCTCGCCGACGATCTGAATGCCCGAGGCGTGCCCGGTCCGACCGGTGGCCCTTGGTACGCCGCTTCGATCAAGGCCATCCTCGAAAACCACAACTACACCGGCACCTTCACGTGGGCCAAGCGCCGCGAAGGCAAATATCACAGCGTCGCCGCTGGCCAAGTCCGAGAACGTGACCGGGGCGAAGTGACGCTCTCACCCACCGGGAAGCCGCACGCGGTCGACAACCCGCGCGAGGCCTGGATTGTCGTCGAGGGCGCTCACGAAGCCTTGATCGACGAGGAACTGTTCGAACGGGTCCAAGTGAAGATCGTGGATCGTCGACGTAATACGCCCGGAGCAGCGTATCGGACGCACACGAAGGAGAACCGCGACGCCTACCTGCTTTCTGGCCTGGTCTTCTGCGCCCAATGCGGCTGCAAAATGCACGGTAGCACGCTCAAGGCGAAAGGGCACTCGTACCCGAAGTACACCTGCTCGACCTACTACCGAGCCGGCAAGAATAATCCTTCGGGTTGCGGCTGCCACGGCGTTCTTCAAGACCAGTTGGTCGACGTCGTTGTACGCAAGCTGCAGACCACCGTGCTCACAGAACGCAATCTGGAGCGTTTACGCGTCGCCCTGCGGCAGCAGATCAACGACCGTCGCAATCAGGCGTCCAATGGCTCGGACGGCCTCCGAAAGCAGCTGGCCGAGTTAAACCGGGAAATCGATCGGGCCGCCGAAAACTTCCTGCGAGCGCCGTCCGAACTTCTGGACGTGATCGGCGGTAAGTTGTCGGCCATGAAGCGGCAGCGGGACCACCTCGCCGATCAACTGAAACTGGCCAAAGCGAGCACCAAGGCCGACGCCACAGACGCCCAGGTCGAAGCCTCGGTTAGCCGCCTCTGGCGGCTGGGCGAAGATATAGCCAAAGCCGAACCCGCCCGCCGTCGCGAGGTCTTCCGCCAACTGGTGGACCGGATCGACCTACGGTTCGACAAGGTTCAGCGCGGAAAGCGGACAGAATGCCCGCTCAATTCGGGAGAAATCCACCTGAGAACTACCGAAGAGGGGATCTTCGGTTCTGTAAATCGGGGCGACACGATTTGAACGTGCGACCTCTACGTCCCGAACGTAGCGCTCTAGCCAGGCTGAGCTACGCCCCGAAATCTAATGAAGAACCATATCTTAGTCGTTTTACGGGGATGGTCAACGCACCTTTAGCAGAGTCGCGCCACCCGGATCGGGTTCACTGTGGCCGTTGGAACGTCCCCTCGCCAAGCCCAGGGAAGGCCACTCATGACGACGCTCATGGCAAAATCTTTGTGGGCCTTCCCTGGGCTTTTTCCCGCCGGCGCCGTTCGAGAACCCGAGCGTCCCGGCAGGCCTTCTCCCACACCGGGTGCATCCCGGGGTTTGTCGTGGTTGGGGCTAGGCGGCTTGGTGGTAGTTTCGTTGGCTGGAGAGTTTGGCGGGGCGGGTTTGCCAGAATTGTTCACGCGGTTGGGGTGGGCCGAGGTGGTCGGCGACCAGTTGGAGCAGGGGCTCGGCTCCCTGGTCCCAGAATTTTTCGGTGCCTTTCATGCGGCGGTTGATCCGCTTGATGATCGACTCGATGTGGCTGCTGGTGATGGGCAGGCCCCAGCGGCGGTACTCGGGATAATTCATGCGCGAGCGTTGGTTGCCGAGATAGCGCATCGCATCGGCGACGCGTTGTTGGAGAGAGGTCTCGGCGTCGCCTTCGGCAGGCAGTCCGAGTTCAGTTTGTCGTGCGCGCAGTTGTTCCCAAATGCAGGCGACGGCGCCGCTCCACAGCCACTGCGGCCATGGGCGATACGCGGTTCAAACCTCTGCTGCGATCACGCCGGCCATCGCCGCCGCGGGGTTCGGAATCAGGCCCTGGCTCGGAGATGTGAATCGCGCCGCGCCGCGATGCGGCGCTTTCGCGGGCCATTCCAGCGGCCCAGTTGTTGGCACCCGGGACAACTCGCCTCGGCGGCGGAGCCAGCGGTGTCGGCCGCCGTGGGCAACGCTTGCTCGGTCACGGTCCGAGCCAAGGCATCACCGAGCTGAACTCCCCACGCTTCCGCCGCTTCCAACCAACAGGCCTCGCCCTCCACCGCCAGCGGACCAAATTCTTCCTGAAGCTCGCGGGCAAACGCCTGAATTCGCGCCCGCATCGGATCGGGAATTCGCCTCCCTGAACTCCTCACTTCACCAGCTTCCTGCCGGCAAAAAACCCAGCGCACCAAAATCCCCTCAACCCATCATGACCAAAATCCACTCCCACACGCAAAGTGCAGGATGCACCCTCGACACC
>JALHLM010000516.1 GCA_022844585.1 Pirellulales bacterium
GATTGCGGCATCCCGCTTAAATTCAATGTGGAGAAACCCTATGCGTCTGGTTGTCCCGGTGTTCGCGCTTTGCGGCCTATTGTTGGCCGGTTCAGCTTCCACGACCCGGTCGGCCACGCCCGGCGAGGGCTGGCCCACATTCCGTGGACCCGAACGGACGGCCGTGGCGCCGGATACAGGACTGCTCACCGAATGGCCCGAAGGTGGACCTGCGATGGTCTGGGAATCGGCTGGCGCAGGTCGCGGTTACGCCAGCCTGGCGATTGCCGGCGGTCGGATTTATACGATGGGCGACGGTCCCTCGACGGCCGAGGACAGGGACGAGTACTTGCTCTGTTTCAATCTGGCCAACGGCCAGCAACTTTGGAAAACGAAAACCGGCGAAGCCTGGAACGAAGGCGATCCCTCGTGGCAAGGCTCGCGCAGCACGCCGACCGTCGACGCGAATCGCATTTACGTACTGACCGCGCATGGCGTGCTGATCTGCGTGAATGACCGTGGCGCCGAAGTCTGGCGCAAGGACCTGAAAGCCGAGTTCGGCGGCGACAAAGCCGACGGCTGGGGCTACAGCGAAGCGGTGCTGATCGATGGGCATAAGCTGGTCTGCACGCCCGGCGCCGAAGCAAACACCATGGTCGCATTCGACAAGCTCACCGGCGACGTCATTTGGTCGTGCTCGCGGCCGGAAGATCGTGGCGCGGGCCACGCGTCGATCGTGATCTCCGAAATCGGCGGCACGCGCGTCTACGTGCAGACCACGGGCAGCGGCGCGATGGGCGTCCGCGCCGACGACGGCAAACTCCTTTGGACGTACGACATTGAGGACACTACCGCGGTGATTCCCACGCCGATTGTGCGCGGCGACCTCGTGTTCTTCACTGCCGGCTACGGCCGCGGTGGCGCCCTGCTGCGGCAAGTGCCTGGCGCGGGCGACGAAGTTCACGTGGAGGAGATCTATGGTCTCAAACGCGAGCTAGCGAACAAGCATGGCGGCGTGGTGCTGGTCGGAGAGTACCTCTATGGCGACTCGGATGATGGCGGCCGGCCATTCTGCGCCGAATTAATGACCGGGGAAGTGAAATGGGAAGGACGCGGGTCCGGACGCAACTCGGCCAGCGTCGTCGCCGCGGACGGGCACATTTACGTACGCTATGCCGACGGCACCATGACTTTGGTCCAAGCCTCGCCCGCCACCTTCAAGGAAGTCGGCAGCTTCAAAGTCCCCGGCAGCGGCCAGCGTCCCAGCTGGGCCCACCCGGTGATCTTCGACGGCCGGTTGTACCTGCGCGAAGACGACAAGCTGATGTGCTTCGAGTTGAAGCCGTAGCGGTTGTCGTTACGTTGGTGGCGCAGGTCAATTTTCACTTTCGATGCGATGGGATTGCGCGCATTGATGCGCTATTGCGAACTATTCTTTCCGTGACGATTGAACGGCACTCCACGGGATGAATTGTGGTTTCGCGAAGTGCGCTAATTGGCACCGGCCATTTGAGGGATGACGTAGGGTACTCCCGGGGTAATTCACGAAGCCCCCGGATGTTCCAACTGTCCCCGCTGGATGCGCCGACCGTGGCGCGGAGCTGAAACCATGAAGATTCACACCCGATTGATCATCGCCTTGCTGGTTCCGTTGATCGCCGCCATGACGTTTGGCGCCGCCGGCGTCTGGAGCAGTTGGCGTCACTCGCAGGAGATGAATCGCATCGTTACGTTGGCCGAACTGGCAACGCGGATCAGCTCCTTGGTTCACGAAACGCAAAAAGAACGTGGCACGACGGCCGGGTTTCTCGGCAACAAGAGCGATGAATTCCGCGCTCGCCTCCAGACGCAACGCATCGCCACGGACGGCCAGCTCAAGCAGTTGAACGAGTTTCTTGCGACCATCTCGGCCGACGATTTCGGCGCCGAGTTCAGCGCCGAACTGACTAAGGCCCTACAACCGCTCGACAAGTTGGGTGACGTGCGCAAACGCGTCTCGGCACTCGACATTCCCGCCCCGGAAGCGATCGGCTACTACACCGGTGCTAACACCGGCCTGTTGGACGTGATCGGCCGCGCTGCGACGGTGACCGGCGACGGACCCATCGCGATTCGCATTGGGGCCTACACGAGCTTTTTGAAATCGAAAGAACGTGCCGGCATCGAGCGCGCGGTGCTTTCCAACACCTTCGCTCAGGACAGCTTCGGCCCGGGCATGTACGAGAAATTCCAGCAACTGGTTGCCCTGCAAGACGCTTATCTGGCCGAGTTTGCCAATCATTCGTCCGCGCTGGACCGCGAGTTGCTGAGCGAGAAACTGAAAGCGCCCTGCGTCGTCAAAGTCGGCGAATTCCGACAGCAAGCCATCGCCGCGCATGCCTCCGGCGGTTTCGGCGTCAAAGCGACGGAGTGGTTCGATACCATCACCGCCAAGATCAATCTCTTGAAGGAAGTCGACGACGGACTTGCCGCACGGCTGCTCACGGAAGCCCGCGTGACCAAAGCTGCGTCCGATCGCCTGCTCTATTCGCTCGCCGGCGCCATGTTAGTGACCCTGGCCGTTTCCAGCGGCTTGGCCTACCGGTTGGCGCGATCGATCTTGCGGCGGGTTTCCATCCTGCGCGATCGTCTGCGTGGCATCGCGGAAGGGGAAGCGGATCTCACATTGCGGTTGGAATCGTCCCCCGACGAATTGGGGGAAGTCGCCAAATGGTTCAACAAGTTCATGGATCGGCTCGAGCCGACGATCGGCCGCATCCTCACCGGCTCGGCCAAAGTCTGCGTCTCCGCGAACGAGCTCACCAGCACCGCACGGGCGTTGGCCAGCGGCGCCGAGGAATCGAAACTCGGCGCCAGCTCCGTCGCTTCGGCCGTCGAGGAATTGTCGAGCAACATGAAGCACATGGCCTCGTCGACCGAACGCATGGCCGATGACATGAATATCATGGCGGAATCGGTGCGATTGATGAACGGTTCGATCGCCGGCATCGCCGGTAGCTCGGTCGAGTCGGCCGGCGTCGTCGGCACGGCCGCGGAGCTGGTACAGCGCAGCAACGAACAGATCCGCGAGTTCAGCACCGCCGCAGAAGCCATCGGACAGGTGGTGAACGTTATTCAAGACATCGCCGAGCAAACCAACTTGCTCGCCCTGAACGCCACAATCGAAGCGGCTCGCGCCGGCAGCGCGGGTCGTGGATTCTCAGTCGTGGCCACGGAAGTCAAAGAACTCGCCTCGCAGACTTCCACGGCCACGGAAGACATTCGCACCCGTATCTCGGCGATCCAAGTCACCGCTCGCGATACGGTGCAGGCGATGGGCAACATCCGCGAAGTCATGACGCGCATCGACGAGGCTGCGAAATCGATCGCCGTCGCCGCCGATCAACAGACCGGCGCTGTCCAACAGATCGCCTCGCGCGTGGCCCACGTCGCCGAAACGTCGCACATCATCAGCAGCGGCGTGATCCAATCGGCCGAGGCTTGTGCCGAAATTTCCCGGCACATCGTCAACGTCGATCAGGTTCTCCAGGACACCGTGACCGGGGCACAGCGGAGTAACGGCGCCGGCCAGCAACTCTCCGACGTGGCGAACG
The DNA here is from genome assembly GCA_022844585.1 of Pirellulales bacterium. Lineage (GTDB taxonomy): Bacteria > Planctomycetota > Planctomycetia > Pirellulales > JALHLM01 > JALHLM01. Next base: position 3,573 of record JALHLM010000516.1, read on the forward strand.
ACCTGCTCACGCTCATGCAAGGCTTTAAGATTCGCCAGGCGGAATTGGCGGAAGCAAGCGACGCTACCGCGGCGTAGCACAGTCCTGGCCGGCTAGTGGCCCGATGTGATCGCGCGACGAGATCACGGAAATGGGCATCCTGCGCAGTTCGCCTATTCTAGCTGTCCGAAAAAGTTTAACCCACGCTGTGCAATCGTCCGATTCTAACGTCACGCCGTAGGGCGATTGGCGCTAGGCGTAAGGCGATATCCCGTCGCGCCGACGCCGTTTTCGAACGTGCGATCGTCATAATTGGGAGTTTTCGCCAACCGGCGGGCGGCGTATCATTACGCCGGAACCAAGTGGCGAGTCGTCATGCGACGGCTTCCACCACCGTACAGAGGGGTTAGGCTGCGGACGATGAACATTCTGTTTACCACCAGCGAAGCAGTCCCGTTCGCCAAGACCGGAGGGTTGGCGGATGTGTGCGGCGCACTGCCGGTGGAACTCGCCCGTCAGGGGCAATCGCCCATCGTGATCATGCCGGCCTATCGGCAAGTGTTCGCGTGCGGGCAGTCAGTTGTTCCGACCGGCGTCGACTTCACAATTCCCATCGGCACGAAGCAAGTCCGCGGCAGCTTCTGGAAGGGGAAGCTCCCCGAGAGCGACGTCCCCGTTTATTTCGTCCGGCAAGACGACTACTTCGATCGGCCGCAGCTCTATACCGAGAATGGCGCCGAAGATCGGAAGAGC
>JALHLM010000517.1 GCA_022844585.1 Pirellulales bacterium
AATCAGCCTTCGGCTTCGGTGACTAGCTGTTCCAGGATCTTGGCGGCCGCCATCCGGGTGTTGTAGACCGTCCGCTCCGTGGTCCCGACCATCGCGGCGATTTCTCCCACGCCGTGCCCTTCGAGCAGCAGTTCGATGATCTTCCGTCGGCGCTCCGGGAATGGCTCCAGAAGCTGCTGGATCAGCTCGGTGAGCATTGCCGCGTCCTGGGGCAGTGGCTCGCTCTCCAGCGGGTCGTTGTGCTCCGCGAGCGTGACCTGCCGGGTTCGGTCACGGCGATCCCGCTGCCAGAACTTGGCTCGGTTGCGAATCTTGTTGAGCGTAATGGTCACCAACAGCGGCCAGAGCCCGTCCTCCGGGCCGAACCGCATCTGGTCCTCGCGCGCCCGGCCGAAAAAGCTCCGCATCACGCTCTGCGCGATGTCGGTCGAGCCTTCGACCTCCTTCAAACGCCAGCCGAGTTGCCGGCGAATCAATTCGATCAACCGCGTGTAATACCGCTCGAACAACCGGCGCGCGGCCTCTTCGTCCCCGGACCGGTATTCGTTGATCAAAGCTTGATCGGGCAGCGGATCGCTCACGAAATCAGAATACCGCGATCGCGATCGGATGTCACGCGAAGCGGCGCGGGCGCGCCAGTCCAGAACGCATTCTTCCCTACCCTCCGCAGGGTCGACGGGGTAAACTTCTCTCCGTGCATTGACCGCCGCGATCGGAAGCGCCGCGGGGATTTCGAAGCGGATTAGCAACTGGCGAATCATGAGACGATTGGATCAGGAGATTTCGGGGCTGACGCGGCGCCTGGTCGAGATGGGGGACCTGGCCGAGTCGATGATCGACATCGCCGTCAAAGGGCTCATCAAGCTCGATCACAACGTGCTGAACGACGTGCTCGTCAAGGAAGACGCCCTCGATCGGATGCAGGTGGAGATCGACGACGAAGTGGTGCGCATCCTGGCGCTCTACGGGCCATTGGCGATCGACCTGCGGTTCGTGCTGATGGTCTCCAAGGTGAATACCGAGTTGGAGCGGATCGGCGACCAGGCGGTCAACATCGGCGAGTACGTCCAGTTGCTGAACGCGCATCCGGATTCCGCCTCGTTGCGCGACTATCCGCAAATGGCCAAGCTGGCCCGGATGATGCTCCGCGACGCCCTCCAGGCTTTCTACGAGCGCGATGCCCTGAAGGCCAAGGAAGTCATGGCCAACGACGACCTGGTCGACGCGCTCAACGACACGATCCTCCGCGAACGCCTGGCCGAAGAACCGGACGACCTGGCGAACTCCATCGCCTTGATTCTCATCGCCCGCTCGCTGGAACGCGTAGCCGACCAGGCCACGAATATCTGCGAGGAAGTCATCTACATGGTCGAAGGCAGAGACATCCGCCACACCGGCTTCGGCCACGAGCAGGGTTAGCTCCGGGGATTCACCACAGAGGCACGGAGAACACGGAGGGGAGGAGTTGAAAACTCTCCAACCGCAGAGGCGCTGAGACGCAGAGGGGCTATTCGAACAAGGATTTCGAGTCGACTCGACGGAGCAGGCGAATCTTGGTTACGTCTTTGACGCTGATCCTTGCGTACCCCACGTCGATTTCAAAGTTTCCACAAAGGCAATCGCCGCTGACCGGTGTTTGCGTGAAAACGATTGTCTTACAGGTCAGGCACTCGTAATACAAATCACTCCCCACCGGAAATCCATCCGCAAAGTCATCATTGACCACCTTGAAGCGCATCGATTCAGTTACTCCTTCTCCCGTCTCTCCTCCCTCCGTGTCTCAGCGCCTCCGCGGTTCAATCAGATTGCACCCTCTGTGCTCTCCGTGTCCTCCGTGGTGAATCCTCGGAATGACTACCGCTCCGGCCGCGGCGCGTTGCGCGCCTCTGCCTTCCCATCGCCTTCGACGATCGTGCGCCTCGGCACGCGGGCCCAGAACGGGTGTTGGCGGTCGCCGCGTGACCTTACGTCCTCCAGCAGTGTTTCCACCTTCGGCTGCAGTTCTTCGCCGGTGTATTTCTGACGGTTGATCGTCACCGTGCCGCGGCGGGTGAAGTCGATTAGTTCCGGCGTGAGCCAGACTGTGGCCGTGGAACTGCCCGGGGCGGTGACGTGGACGCCGTTGTTGGCGAGGCGCTTCGCCTCGATGACGGCCGGTTGAAAATTGCGGGGGGGCGGCCAATTCGCCGGGTCGACCAGCGTGGCGGGCGGCAGGTCGTCGACTTCGACCCACCAGAAGAAATTGTCCTCGGGCCGCATCGCTTTCGCCTTGAAGTTCTGCGGGAAGAAATCGCGGCGCTTGCGCCCCATCCAGTCGAAGAGGTTCAAGATCTCATCATAGAAATGCTCGTGGCCGCGCCCACGGAATTCGGCGACGGTGACATCGAAGCCAACGTAGCGCATGTAGCGATCCCACTCCTTTGCGTTGCGGAACATCTTGTCGCCGTCCAGTTCGCCGGCCACATAGTACGCAGGCAGTTGGCGGCCGTTTTCCAGGTAGTGTCCGACGTACTTGTCGGCCAGCGAGGCAATCGGAATGATCCCTGCCCAGAGGTCCGGGTGCGACAGCCCAATATCCCAGGCGGCGTCTCCGCCGATGGAATGCCCGGAGAGAAACACGCGATCGACGTCGATGGAAAACCTGCGGCAAGCGTCGCGCAACGAGTTCAACACCGCGGCGTGCTCCTTGGCGGAGTACTCGTACTTCGTCTGATGCGGGATGGACCATTCCGGCGAAATGATGATGTAACCGTTGCGCCCGGCCTGGCCGGAGCGTTGGCCGTTCTCGTTGGCTTCGCCCGCCCACCAATCGATATTCTGCTCGGCGCTAATGCCGGCCGCGTGCAGCGTGACGACCGCCGGATAGCGGCGCAACGGGTCGTATTCGGGCGGCAATTGCACGTAGTAATTCAAGGGCGGTTCTTCCGGCAGCCCGTCGATCTGCATCGAGTAGTAACCCGGAATGCCGGCGTCCTGCTCCGGCGGGTCGATGGGCGGCGCGAGATTCGCTACGATCCGCGCGACGGTTTCCACCGAGGCCCCTTCTTCGGACTCCAGCGGACGCAGCAGCCGCACGCGGTTCAGTTTGACGGGCTCGCGCAGGTACTCGAGCACGACCTCGCGGATGCGAAGCGCGGAAACCGACAAAGAAATCTGGCGCGTCGCCCCGCTCGGCCCGAGCAACCAGCCGCTGAACGCCAAAGCGAGCTTTTCCTGCGCGGTTACGTCGGGGTCGTTGACGAATTGCTCGAACGGCGCCATACGATCGAGCGTGTTGAGATTCAGTTGCGCCACGATTTCATCGTGGATCGGCTTCACCCGGTTGCGCAACGCTTCATCGTTCAATTCGACGAGCAGTTTGTCGAGCTGGTCCAACACCGCTTTGCCGCGGTCGTAGCGCGCGTGATAATCGTCCAACAATTCGCGGACTTCCTGTAATAACTCACCAGCGACGCCGTCGGCGGGGAATTTTTCCAGCATCGCCGTGGCCAGTTCATGTTGCCCGGCGCTGCTACGGAGCTTCGCTTCGTTGAGAATCCGCCGCGCCGTTTGCTGCGTCAGCTCCTGCATTGCCGGCTGCAGTTCCTTCGCCACCTCGGGATGCTTGGCGAGAATATCCTCCAACTCCTTCTTGGCCTCCGCCTCGCGGTCCGCCTGCAAGAGGAAGCGTACCAGTCGCAACCGCTCGTGCGGTTTGCTCTGGTCAATCTGCGCGGCGAGTAATTGCTGCAACGTCTCGCGTGGCAGCGAACTTGTTGCCACGCGCATGTCCCAGATGTACGTCCGCAGCGCTTCGATCTTGGTAAACTTGGGCGTGATGAGGGTGATGCCCTGGATGACGGGCGCGGGCCCCCCGCCCGTGGTCATTTGGTAGGTGCGCCGTCCCCATTGATCGAACGGCTCCGCTTCGACCAGCACGCCCACGCCGGCCACTCTCCGGCCGCCGTCAGGAATCTGCTGCGGGATGATGAACTGCTCCGGCGCTTCCGCGCCGCTAGCCCGGGCCTCCTGGACCAGTTTTTTCGGAATATAGAAACGGTGCAGTCCGTCGTCGATCACCAGGATCGGCGTCAACACGCCGGGCGCTGGCGGCGCGTTCTGCGCCACGCTGGTGAATTCGACGGAACGCCCCTCGAGGATGCGGCCGTCCTTCAGGACATACGTAGCCGCAGCCGCCCATTGCGCAGAGAGCTGCCCACAAAGCGCGACTGCGATCGCCGCCGCGCGAGAAAAATGCCTCATCCGCCCGCCCTCCATTCCTAAAGGCCGCCAGGGGATCGAGCCAGTGATTCGTTCCGGTAGC
>JALHLM010000518.1 GCA_022844585.1 Pirellulales bacterium
CACCGGCCTCAGAGAGGCCGGCAACAGAAGAGGACTCTTCGCGAGATTCGCGGGCAACTCCTACCAACTCAACTGGAAGCCCAACGTGCCGCCCTGGATGAGGGCGAAGCTGGAATTGATCAGATGTGCCGGCACATTGGTGTTGTACGTCATCTGCTCGGGCGCCAGGGAAATGCCGCCCAGCCAGAAGAAATCGTATCCCGCGTGCAGCGTCAGCCGGTCGGTCATGCGATAGTTCATGATCAAGCCCAACTCGCCGATGACGCCTGCGTCTTGCCCGTTGAGGCTCATCGTCCGCGGCGTGATATCGGCCACCGCCGTTGACGTCGTCTCGGCCGCGAGGAACGCGTGTACTTCCTGAAAGTTGACGCATGCGGCGGCCCCGCCGCGAACGCCCATCGAGTAACGCCACGTCTGGTACATCAACTCGCCCTTGAGTTGCGCACCGATCATGTTGTTGCGATCGGTGATCCGGTACTCGCCGTTGGCGCGGGTTGCGCCGGTCGTGGTTTCGCTATGGAAGACGAAAGCGTCGTCGAACGATGCGTACCGTACACCAAATCCCAGCGCAGGACGCCAACCGGGATACGCCTCGCGGCGCCACACGCCGGTCGGCGAGTACACCAGGCGGTCGCGCTCCAGACGGCGGCGAATCATGTAGTTGAGTTCAAAGCTCTGCATGTCGGACGTGGTATCGACGGTGTAGCGGTCCGCCTGATCGAACGGCGTCGACGGGCCGTTCACGTCGAAGCCACTGACCAACGCCGCGCCGCCGCCGCGATCAAGTACCCAATTCTCATTCCAGTCGTTCGTGCCGACGTACGTGAATTCCAAGGAGTGGTCGCGTTGCTTGGCGTCGACCCACAGGCCGCGGCCGATCGTGGCGCGGCCGGCGGCTTCGAACGAGTAGTCGAAATCTTCGGTCCCGAAGATCGGCACGAAGAACAACTGACCGCCGGATGAGACCGTATTGAACGCGAAGTTCACACGATCGGTCCGCGAGCGGGTATACATGCCGAAGCTGAAATCGGCATACCAGTCGCGCGGACCCGAGTATTGCGTGATGGCGCCCTTCGAGAAATCGTTCGGCGGCATGGACATGGCCGCCTCGTATTCATCCATCGCCACCTGAGGAGCGAACGGCTCGTACAGTTCCTCTTCAGGCTCCGGCTGATGGAGCTTCATCGGAGGCGCGGTGGGCGCTTCGGCCCCGCCGTTCGACGGCGGCGTATCGTTCGGCATCGCATCGTCGAGCGGAGTCACCGGATCGGTAATCGGCGCCGTTGGGTCGAACTCGTCGTAGGGCTGATCGGCCCCTGGCGGCACCTGGGGACCGGTCGGCGACGGCGTCTCCTGCCGCATCGTCCGCGCCAACCGCGGTCTGCCCGGCGGCGCCTTTTTCACAGTGCGTCCCCTGGTCGATTGCCCGGAAGCCGGCGCAGCCGCCAGGGTCGCCGCTACGGCCAGCCAAATCAGCGCGCAACGTACCATGCTGTGTTCCAAGGGGCGCTTTCCCAGTCGCGGGAGACGGTGGACAACCATGACCGGTGGCTCTGCTCAACGAGGAGACGGAATTTTCTCAGAGGGATAATCGACCTCCCCGAATCGCTACAGCAGGAATATCCGCCAAATTCTGGGAAATCGGAAATCTCAGCCCGAATTGCCCAAAGCAACCGCGAATGTTGCAGCCATGTGGCGTGCGAATGGGTAGCTGCGCGAATCGCCGGAAGCTGCGCAGTTCGCGCGGATGGCGAGAAATAGAAAGCGGCCGTTACCGATTGGCCGCTTGACTAGCTGCCCATTGTTCGACGAGCGTCTGGGGATCAGCGCCGTAGATCCTGGTTACGGCGTCATTGAAGGTCGCACCGTCCCGGAGCGCGGTGATTAACCGTCCATAGCGCCGGCCGTCTTCGAGAATCGTTTTGCAGATTCCGTACGACGCCGTCGCATTCAGCCCGGACGAGGCGTCCGAACGTAAGAACAGTTCCGCGTTCTCAACGACCGTCAACGCTTCGACGACTTGCGCATCCCAGGCCCGGACGCTCGGATCCCGCCCTTCGACCCTGGCGGCGATGGCTCGGGCCATGCCGTGCCCGAACCACGAAGGGATTTCGCCTAATCCCGCCACGCCGAGGCCGGCGAGTTGAATTGCCACTGGCGGGCGCAACGCATTCTCGGTTTCCATCTCGGCGGGCAGCACCAGGCAGAAATACGGATCGAGCCCCGAGTTACGCCAATGCCCAGTGACTTCCTGCGGCACACCGCGTTGCTCGACCATCTCGGCGAACTCGGTGTAGTCCACACGCCGCTGGAAGACGAACACCGTGACGCGCCCTTTGAACCACTCCTTGCCGCGTGGAATCCGTAACGCCTGCGCCACCTTGTTGTGTTGCGATTCCGCCGTGGCGGCGACTTCCTTGAGCACCGACTCTGATGCATTGCCGATCACGTGAAACGACTTGCTGTCCGCGGTTGAAGGTGTCGTATCCGGCAGCGCGAGTTTCCAGTTCTTGGCGGCCAGTTCGACGCGCTTCGCAGAGATCTCGTCAGCGGTCAACTTTGCGGACAACGCCGCTTCCCAAACCTGACGCATCGGCACGCCAGCGCCGGACCCATCGAAGGCGGCGCCTTCGGCGATCCATTTTTCGACCAGCGCAATCGTCGCGTCCGGAAGCGGATCACGTCCCATCGGCATCCGCGCCCCGCCGGCGGTTCCCTTGAGCTTGCCGATCAACAAACTCTCCATCGGCTTGCCGGGGGCGAACAACGCGCCGGTATCACTGCCGGCCAGCATGCGCGTGAAGGTATCGAAACTCAGATTTGCGCGGGGATTGTTCCCCCCGTGGCATTCCGAACAATGCTCGACAAAAATGCCGGCGATATCGCTGCCGAAGCTGACCGTTTCCGTGCCAGTGGGCTTCACGATGCCTGGCACCGCGGTGGTAGTTCCATCCGGTGCCGCCATTTCCGCGATCGCGGCGGTCGGATCCGGCCCATCGAACTTAGCGCCTTGGTCGATCCAGGTGCGGATCGTCGTCAACGCTTCGTCCGGCAAGCGATTGCCGCCGCGCGGCATGTCGCCGGTGTCAAGCACTTCGTAGAGGCGGCTCGCCATTCCGTCGCCGGGGAACAACACCGTGCCATTTTCTGATCCGCGCGCGAGCGCCTCGAAGCTTGCCAGACTCAGGCCCCCGCGCGATTCGCGGATGTGGCAAGCCGCACAATTCGCCACCAGCAGCGGCGACACGTCCTTCACAAAGCTGACGCCGGAGTTGGCGCTTCCGCTGGTTTTCTGATCCGCGAGCAATCGCTTGGCGGCTTCGCTCCTGCGCCGCCAACCAGCGAGTCGGTCGGCCAACTCCGTCCGTTCTTCGTCGGAAAGTTCCAACGCCAACTTGCTGATCGACGTTTCCGTCTCGGCGAAAAGCTTCGCTGCATCGCGATATTTCTTGGCGCGATAGAGCTTCGCTAACTTGGCAAGCGACTCATCGATCGCCGCGGCTTTTTTCGCGACGTCTTCCGACAATGTGGCGCGCGCGGGCGATCCGCAGAGTAGTAAAGCAGCGCACAGAAAAAGGCACGCGCAGCGCGCGATCCGGCCCATGGCTTGCCCCATACAATTTCGACGCCCGCCGCGCAGGATTTGCGCGACATCCCAGACATCTTGGCTGAAGGCGACGTTCCCGTCTACTTCTTGGCGTGACGTCGACGCTGCTCCAGTTGGCGCGACGGGCGGCGTTCCGCTTGCGTGGGCAGGTAGCCATACTGAATGGCGAACCATTCGGCGTACCGTTCCCGGTCGGTATAGCTGGTGTTTCGCTCGTCGAGCAAATGCCCCAGTTCATGGACCAGGATGTTGTTCAGATAGAAATCCTTGATCGCCGCTTCGGTCCAGATCAGCCGCCAGCCGTCGGAGTCTTCCTCCCAGCGGCCGCCGTAGAGAATCGCTTCGGTGTATTGGCTCGGCCGGGGCGGGCGGTGGTAGTACTCGACCAGGGATTCCTCGATCGGGTACAGATAGATGCAGGTCCCCCATTGCATCCCGTAACACGGGAAGCTTTGCTTTTTCCGGGTCATCCGGCTCAGTTGCACCACTTCCAGGGGAGCCACGAACTTCTTCGGCAAGGCCGCCAGACGGTCGCGGACTTCGTCCGGGGTCAGAATATGCCGAAAGCCCTCGCCGGGCGATTGGACGACGAACCGGTAGTCGGTGGCCTCGCCGACCGGCTCGTACCAGTTCTCGGGCGGCACGAACGGCAATCGGGCGTTCCGCTGGCTGTTGCGCGCCCCCCTATTCAACG
>JALHLM010000519.1 GCA_022844585.1 Pirellulales bacterium
GACGAGACCTTGCTTGTCACTGACACTGATAATAGCGCGATGCACGCGGCAAACGGACATGGGCGGGCAATCTCAACGGGACCAACCGGGCGGGAACAAGCGACGCCCACCATCTTAAGCCCGGCGACCGCAAAAGTAAGGCATAGCGATCATCGCGTTAGCCGCGGCGAAGCGCCGCGATGCCTGCCTCGCGGGACTCGACAAAGTCCCAAAGCTCGTCGAGATTGGCCGCGTTCAGCACTTTTTCGCAGAACGGTTGGAGTCCGCAGAGCACCATTTGGCCGCCGCGGGCTCGCACACGTTGGGAAGCGGTCGTGAGGATATCGATAAATCCGGATCCGAAGTATTTCGTCCGCGAGAAATCGCAGAGCATCAGCGGCGGACGGTGTTCCGCGGCGTCGAGTAGCTCGCTCCGCGTACGGTCCATCGCCGGCTCGTCCAGGGCGTCATACTCCGGCTCAAAGCCGACAAGGGTGACGCCGTCAATTTCGTCGATGGAAAGCATGGGAGCTACCCGGGGAAGGTGAGTTTCGAGTCTAAATCGCCCCGCCACTCGATTCAAGTCAATCTTTACGTCCGCCCGCCACGAGCACCAGCGCCATCGCCGCCAGCCCGAACAACATCACGACGCCAACCAGAGAACAGGTAACGCCCATCGATTTAACTTTCGGAGAGGCCCGCGAAACACGCGAAAAGACGCGAAAAAATTCTGTGGATTTGAGAATGCATCGCAAGCATTGAACGGCCAACAATCACCTGCACTATTTGAAGGTCGCAGTACTACAAACTTTTTTCGCGTCATTTCGCGTATTTCGCGGTTCCATCTGAACTTACTCGGCGGCCCGAATTAGCCGCTGCTCGATGATTTCAAAAATCAGCCTGGCCACCTCCGATTTGGGACCCGTATACGCCGCAATCACCGCGCCATGCGGGTCGAGAATCTCGACGCTGTTGTTTTCCGAATGCATCGCCTCGGGGCCGTTCAGCACCATCAGGTCGCAGCTTTTGCGTTCCAGTTTGGCCAAGGCGCGCAGGCGTTGATCGTCGGTTTCCAACGCGAAGCCGACGACCCATTGATGGGTCTTGGCGGCGCCGAGCGTGGCGATTACGTCGGGCGTTTCAATTAAATGCAACACCAACGGTTCGCCGGTCTTGGCGATCTTGTGGTCGGCCACGCGCTCCGGACGGTAATCGCACGGAGCGGCCACGCCGATCACGCCGTCGACTTCCGGAAACAGACGCCGGGAGACTTCGAGCATCTCTTCGGTCGAGACGACATCGTGGACCTGCGCGCGCTCCGGATAGGAAACCAGTACGGGTCCGGAGACGATCACCACTTCATGGCCTCGGGCGAGCGCCGCCTCGGCCAGCGCTTGCCCCATCCGACCGCTCGAGGCGTTGGTGAGGTAGCGCACCGGGTCGAGGTACTGTCGCGTCGGCCCGGAGGTGATGAGGATGCGGGCCATGGAAAGAAAGTGATGAGTGACGACTTGGGATCATCACTCATCACGGTTGGTAGCGATGACTACAGGTTCGCCAGATCGAGTTCGGGCGGGCCGCCGGCTTCGGTCGATGCGCCGGTGACGCGGAGATTGTTCGAGGCGTCGAGGTAGATCTTGTCCTGCATGATCTCTTGGATCACGATCCGCAGCTTGTCGGTGCTTTCCGTCTGAATCAACGGACGGTGTCCGCCGTTGAGGGCGACCAAACGCTTCTGGATCAGGGTGGAGAGCTTGAAGCGGCCTCCGACCTTGTTGACGATCTCTTCCTCGCGCAATTCGTCGATCATCGCGATTCCTTATCAAGAGTCAGGGGTCAATATGCGACACAGTTCGGCCACCGCGAGCTCCACGTCATCGTTGATGACCTGATAACGATACCGATCGATGGACTTGAGTTCTTCGGCGGCCACGGCCAGCCGGCGACGCAGGGCATCCTCGGTTTCGGTCCCTCGCTCGCGCAACCGCCGCTCCAATTCGGCCATACTGCTGGGCCGCAAGAAAATCGTCACGGCGTCCGGATAGTGCTCGAGCACGGCGAGGGTGCCGTGAACGTCAATCTCTAAGACTACCCACTTTCCCGCGGCCAATCTAGGGGCCACCTCCCCTTTCAGGGTGCCGTACCAGTCTCCGCGGCCATAAACCTCGCAACATTCGAGAAACTCGCCTGCTTCACGCCGGCGGGCGAACTCGTTCGGGGCGAGGAAATGGTAGTCGACGCCATCCAGCTCCCCAGGCCGAGGCCGCCGGGTCGTGGCCGAAATGCTGGCCACCAGCGGGGCGGATGCCCGCTGAAACACCTCGCGCAGGACCGTCGTCTTCCCGGCCCCGGAGGGCCCGGAAATAACGACGAGCTTACCGGGCGAGTGGGAAGACATAGTTGGAAATCAATTTGAACCGCGGAGGCGCTGAGACGCGGAGGTGGGAGTGGGGGAGTTTGAAGTTTTCAGTGTTCAGTTTTCAGTAGGAAGCAAGGCGATGGTTCTCCCTCATCACTCCCATTCCTCTCTCCGCGCCTCTGCGACTCCGCGGTTCAACACGCACTACTCGACGTTTTGAATCTGTTCCCGGATCCGTTCGATCGCCGTCTTAATCTCAATCACCTGACGGGCGATTTCGACGTCGTTGCACTTGGAGCCGATGGTGTTCGTTTCGCGGAACATTTCCTGGGTGAGGAATTCCAGCTTGCGCCCGGCGCCTTCTTCGTTCTGCATGATGGTTTGGAATTGCTCCAGATGGCTGGAGAGACGAACCGTTTCTTCGGAGATGTCGCTCCGATCCGCGTAAACGGCCAGCTCCTTGATCAGGTCTTCCGGCGCGAGCGTGATTTGAAACTCCGCCAGCGACCGATTCACGCGTTCCGTGAGCCGCGTGCGGTAGGCGTCTTGCACGAGTGGAGCGCGGGCTTCGATCTTTTTCAGTTCCGTGGCGATGACCAACCGATTGGTCTCCAGATCGGCCGCCATCGCGCGTCCTTCCTCGGCCCGCATCTTGGCGAGATTGCCGAGCGCGGCGTCGAGCGTCTCTTTGATGACCGGCCAAACCCGCGAGGCGTCGCTGGCCGTGGTGATCGATTCATGCACCACGCCGGGGAGCGCCAGCATGTGGGCCAGCGGGAGCGGATCGGGCAGGTGCCAGCGCTTTTGAATTGCTTCGAGCTGCAGCCGATAGCCGTTCAGCACCTCGGCGTCGAGCCGATAGTCGTCTGGGCGATGGGCGCGATCGATGCGGAGCGCAACCTGAATCGTGCCGCGGCGAACTTGCTCGCGCACGACGGATTCGATCTCGCCTTCCAGGGCGTTAAAGCCCTCGGGACAGCGCAGCGAGAGCTTGAAATACCGGCTATTGATCGTACGCACTTCGACGACGACCGACAGTCCTTCGACCGTGCGGTGCGCCTCGCCAAACCCAGTCATGCTCAGCAACACAGGACGCCACCTCTTACTTGCCGGCATGTCGAAGGATGGTAACCGAGTCGTCGGACAACAACGCGAGCGATTATGCTCACACGGCGACTACTTGGGAGCATCGCCAACGGGGGCCGGATCCTGGAAGTCGCTATCCTTGGTGACTTCCGCGTCCGTCGGCTTGGTCGCCGTTCCTGTCGTCGTCGACGTGGCCGCAGCGCCCGTACCGGTGGTCGACGTTTTCGTCGGGTCCGTCACGGGTTCGATCGTCGACGGGGCGTTTTCGAGCTGATTGACGTTCGCCCCGGACGCGCCGGCGAAGACCTTGGTGCCGGTGGAGTTGTATTTCACCGTGCAGATGCAAAGCAGAATCCAGACACCCGCCGCGATCGACGTGGCCCAGAAGATGCCGCCGGCCTTCGCGCCGAAAGCGCTTTGGCCGCCCATGCCGCCGAGCGCGCCGACGAGACCGCCCCCTTTACCTCGCTGCACGAGGATCAGCAGGACGAGAAAAATCGACGTCAGCAACAACAGTCCGGTCAACAAATAACCAAGTGCGTCCCACACGGTCGAAAACCCCAGGGGTTGAATGTGCGAAGTTGATCTTACTGGGCGGCAGCGATGATCCCGCCGAAGTCGGCGCTCGTAAGGCAGGCGCCGCCCACCAGGGCGCCATCGATATTCGGCTGCTGGAGCAGCGACGCGGCGTTGCCGGGTTTAACGCTCCCGCCGTATTGAATCCGCACCGCCTCCGCAGTCGCCGCATTGTATCGACTGGTCAACAACTTGCGAAGATCACGATGGACCTCTTCGGCCTGCTCCGGCGTGGCCACTTTGCCGGTCCCGATCGCCCAAACCGGCTCGTACGCGATGACGGTTTTGACCAT
>JALHLM010000520.1 GCA_022844585.1 Pirellulales bacterium
ACGATCCCATTGCTCGATAACCTGTATGCCTGGAATACACGGATTACGGGAAGTGGACTGGCGGAGCTGCTGCAATGCAAGTCGTTACGCATGCTCGGCCTCAATGGAACTGCTGTAAACGACGACGCCATGGAGGTTCTAGCCGGGTCCAAGATATTGGAGGCAATCGAAGTGCAAAGAACTCTCGTCTCCGATGTCGGCCTTGCGACCTTGGGGGGAATGGCGACGTTAAAGAACCTGTCCGTCTCCGGATCGAAGGTGACCGAAGCCGGAAAACAGCGGCTGCGAAAACTTCGGCCGCGTTTTGGTCTTGATTAATGCTCAGACTGCAAAGCCTAGTCCGGTGCGTTAACGGGAATGGTGCAATGAAGAATGCAGCTCCGACGGACAAGCCAAGGCGCCGCCGCTGGCGGCGATTCAGCCTGCGGACGTTGTTCGTCGTGTTTACGGTCGTCTCGATCTGGCTGGGCACCACGATCACGAAGGCGAAGCGGCAGGCAGCCGCGGTTGCGTGGGTAAGGAGCGTGGGGGGCTACGTCCATTATGACTACCACCTTGGGGCGGACGGGGATTACGACTTCGGCCGAAAATCGGCGCTTCCAACCTGGCTCGTGCAGTTCACGGGCGAGGACTGGTGGCACCGAGTGATTGTGGTCAGCATCAACGAACCCTTGAACGCGGATACGGACTGCTCACAGCTTGGAGCATTCAACGACCTGAAAGTCCTCTCGCTTTCAAACTCGTGGATTCGAGAGGAACAGATCGATCATGTCGGTTCGCTTGAAGAGCTTGAGTGGTTTGAGGCAAACGACGCGCAGATTAGCAATAGACTTCTGGCGCGGCTAGCAAAGAGCACAAGGTTGGCTGAGTGCCACCTGGAGCGGACGAACGTCACTGACGAAGGTCTTCAGGTCCTCTGCGACAGCGATTCGCTGCGGACGTTGTATAGATCACAGTTCTTGGGAATCGGCGATGTGAGAGAAGTACTTGGTAAGCTAAGGGCTGGAGGTCCTGGACCCAAGGAGTTGAACCGATGCCGAGGCAGTCGAACGTTGACGTGAAGGATCGCCGTGAGGCGGTGTTGAGTTTACTGAGGCGCGAGGAATCGGCCGCGGCGATCGCTCGGCGAGTGGGCGTGAGCGAGCCGACGCTGTATCGCTGGCGCGACGAGTTTCTGGCCGCTGGCGAAGCAGCCCTTGCCCAAGGGGGAGGCAAGAAGGGCGCCGATTCCCGTGACCGACGGATTGCGGAGTTGGAAGCCCAGATCGAGAAGCGCGACCAGGTGATCGGGGAGTACACGATCGCCAACCGCATTTTAAAAAAACTCTCGGGCCAGTCGCTTTGAGCAGCGAGAGCCGCACCATGATTGTCGCCGAACTCCTCGCTGACCCCACTCCGCCGCGACCGCGCCAGACCGAGGTCTTGCGTCTGATCGGCGTGGCCCCTTCGACATGGCATCGTCGGCCGCGCACCGACCCGCCCAAGCGGCCTGGCCCCGCGCCGCGACCGATTTCCCCGGAAGTGATACAAGCGGTGGTGGACATGGCCACGGCCAATCCTTGGTATGGCTCGAAGCGGATTGCCGTGATGTGCCGTCGAGCAGGGCAAGCGGTCAAGAACCGTGAAGCCTACGCGGTGATGAAGGAGCGAGGTCTCTTGCAAAAGCGCCGCTCGCGACGGCCGGAGGTCTATCAAGCGGCCAAGCTGTTCGAGCTGTTGCCTCAACGTCCCAACGATCTGTGGCAGATGGATGTGACCTACATCCACATTCCAGGCTACGGCTGGTGGTATGCCGTGACGGTCATCGACTACTACAGTCGTTACTTGCTGGCCTGCCACTTGACGTCGAGCTATAGCGCGGTCGAGACCTCCTTTGCGCTCAAGCTGGCTCGCACGGAGGCGGAACGGATTCATGGTCCCCTCCTTCGGCGACCCTTCTTGGTCACGGACAACGGCTCGTCGTTCATCGCGCGGCGGTTTACCGCCTTCGTCAAGGACCAATACAGCCATGTGCGGATCCAGTATCGCACGCCGCAGCAGTTGGGGCTGCTGGAGCGACTTCATGCCACGCTCAAGACCGAAGAGGTTTACTGGCGATTGTACGACCATCCTCAGCACTGTCGCCTTTGCCTGGCGGAATTCCAACAACGATACAACGAGCGACGACCCCATTGGGCTTTGGTTCCCGACGCGGGCAGCGATCCGCTGGTCCCCAGCGAGGTTTATGCGGGCGGCCGCTCGATTCAGATTCCACGCTGGCAAACGTGGGCTCGAGCGGCACGCGCCAGACTTGATCAGTTACTCGAGGAGGTGGCCTGAAGCCGACGTCCTGTCCCGATTTCGCCGCATCCCTGCGGCGACCAGGGCGCTCATTGCCGCCCCTGGACCCAGGCTAGCCTCTTCTGCTGTCCTAAAGCAGCAGGACAACGCCAAACACCCTGTCGAAAGTCTCTCACAAAACCAGCCTTCGCCATTCCACTTGAACTGCAAGTCATGACATCAAGTCGAGCGTTTCGAGATCCGTTAAAGGCTGAAAACTTCCGCTCGCAATGCGAGTGATTCGATTCTCACTTAAATCGAATGCGCGCAGGTGCGGGAGTTCTTGAAACAAACTACCCTCGATCCTTTCCAATTGATTTCGTCCCAAACCGAGGAATCTCAAGTCAGTCAGGTCTTGAAAGTCGCCGCGTTCAATGCTTGTAACTCTGTTCAAGCTTAAGTTCAGTCTCTGTAGCTTCGTAAGTCCCTTGAATGTGCCGTCTCCAATCATCGTGATCTGGTTGGTTGGCAACATCAGTGACTGTAAATTGCCGAGACCCTGAAAGATCCCACTCTCAATTCGCGCAATTTTGTTTGCTTGTAGGTCCAGCGACTGCAGGTTTGATAAACCTTGAAACGTACCGCTGTCGATTCTTTCGATCCGGTTGGTTGCTAGGCTCAGCGACTGCAGATTGGCAAGTCCGCGGAAGTCATCCTTGTCAACGCTCGCGATCTGGTTTTTCGACAATTCCAGCGACTGAAGGTTGAAAAGTCTTGAGAAAACACCCCCGCCGATTGTCGTAATCTGATTCTCCGACAGGCCGAGCGATTGGAGATTCGCGAGTCCTTGAAAAGTGTGGCTGTCGATGGCGCCGATCTGGTTGCGGTTCAATTGCAGCGATTGCAGGCTCGACAGGGTCTCGAAACTACCGCTTTCGATGTTCGCGATGCGGTTAATCTGCAAATCCAGCGTTTGCAACTTGCCAAGTCCCCGGAAATCGCCGTCCTCGATGCTCGTGATTCGGTTGTCGTACAGGCTCAATCCCAGGGCTTGAACCAGGAGATTCGCCCCGTCGAGATCTTCGATTCCGACCGATTCAAACAGGCGATGGCCCCCCGCCGTCGGATTGAATCCTGGCACGTCGATCAGGTCGAGGCGACCGTCTCCGTCGGTGTCGATTGCGAACGCCGGCGCGGCGGCCAGACCAAGCACCAGACAAATCGAAATCCACTTCATGCGCCCTCCTGCCTTCTCAATTGACCGCTCACTCTGTCACACCACCATTCAGCATCGCCCCTTTCGACTTCATTTCACACTCCCAGGCCCCCGCAGCCCCCATCGAGCCTGAGGAGCCCTTCTCATTCCCTGCCACAGTTGCGCGAAAACAAGCATCCCTGACCACGCCGCCAAAACTAGCGTCCCCGGTTCGGGGACGACGGTCACGGTGCGCCCTTCCAAGGCGTCAAAGGAGTTGAATTCCGTAGCGTAACTCGAGAAGAGCGCCGGATCGACCCACACGTTGCGCAAGCTATCGATCGACAACAAGCCGCTCAAATCCGCTGGCCCCTCATCCGAGAACCGCAGGCCGACCAGAGAGGCATCGGAAATGTACCTCGTTTCGCCGACAATCACCGCGAAGGCGGAGCGGCTTAGATCGGCGTCGTCCAAAATCAGGCGGGTAATCGCCTGTTCGTCGATCAGAAGGCCTTCGAGGCGGAACGTGTTGTCCTGCCCCGGCCGTAACCGTTGTAGTGTCGCTCCTGTCAAGTTGAGATCGGCCATCTGGTTCGTTCGCAGGTCAAGCGTATGAAGTTTCGATAATCCTCGAAAAGTGCCATTTTCCAATCCACCTAGTCGATTGTTTCTCAATTCGAGCATAACCAAGCTCGACAGCCCCTGAAAAGCAGACGCATGGACCGTGGAAATGTGATTGCTGCCCAGATACAAACGCTCTAAATCTGACAGTCCTAGAAAATCGCCACTGTCGATGCGCAACAAATGGTTGGTCCTCAAC
>JALHLM010000521.1 GCA_022844585.1 Pirellulales bacterium
GTCCACGGCCACATCTTTCACGGCATTCGACACGACGTTTCCCAGCGATGTGAATCCAGCCGAAGTAATCGTCGTACCGCCGTTCACGCAAGTCGAAAGACAGATGTTGGTGAAATCGGTACCGTTGCCGTTGCCGGCGAAGAATGAGAGATCGGCTGTTGCACCTCGATCTCGAAAGGCCCCATTGGCACCACCATAGTCGAACTCCTGGGCCCATCCGAGGGTGATCGATCCCCAGTCGAAGTTCGCCGCGTTCGCCCCGATCGCCTCGAGCACGAAGACATCGTAGCGCCCGTTGTTGTCTGCACCATGCTCGGGAGACGTACCCTCGCCTGCATCGCTGGCCATGGAGTGCTTGATACCCAAGCCTGAGCTCCCTTGGTCGGACAAGGTTGCGGCCGTCAATTTGCCGGACGGATCCTTGGCGGTGGTCAGATTGCTATTCGCAACCGCGCTACCGTTATTGGTGTTCGCCGAACTAGACGAATACGCGGAGACCTTGATTTGGTAGCCGCCGGCAGCCTGATAGAAGCAGAAAGACTGATTGTCACAACGTACGCCGACGCCGGCTGACGTGCTGCCGGAAAGGTCCCACGAATTCAACTGCGCTGCCCATGCAGCCCCGGGCGCAGCTATGAACCCAAGCAATCCCACCAACCCTATCAACTTCCGGCTCATCGTCATTGCTCCAATCAAATTCGGCACTTCGTGGCCACCCCGGAAACTTCCAGTTGCGCCCGAGCGTTTACGCACCAATAAAGCAAAGTTTGAGCCAGTCTCGCCACGATTACTCCATCTCATTGTTTTTAATAAATTTCAGCAAAGCCGTTCTATCGAAAACCTGTGGCAACGTGGAATCAGCGACCCGATCGTAAAGAAAACCGACAGGTGCTGTCCATTTCAACTGCAAGTCCGCCCGAACCGCGTGTGTAGGAATTCACGGTCGACCACCTTGCTTCAATCGGCCGTGCGCACCACCGTCCCGGGACTTGCGCAGTCGTACGTTCCGGAAAGTGCCGGACGGACACCCCACAACAATCCGCCGTCAGAGCTGTTCGAGCAGTCGACGCGCCTCGGACTGCCGGACGAACGCCGGAGTCGCCCGAAGGAGTCGCTGCAACTCGACCTTCGCCCTCGCCCGGTCACCCGCTGCGAGCAGCGCCCGTGCAAGATGAAAACGCCCTTCCAGATTGTCCGGATCGATGTCGGTTGCCTTCTGCAGTGTCTGGACGGCCTCCGCCAGACTGCCGCGTTCCAGCAGAACGGCACCCATCGTTGTCAGAACCGTTGTATCGTTTGGACGCTGCTGAAACGCCTGTTGCGCATACCCCAGGGCGCCTTGCGGATCGCCCTTTCGCAACAACGCATCCGCAAGATTGTTGAGCACCCGGAAATCGTCAGGCTCCGATTTCAGTGCCTTTTCGTAGAGTGCCACACCCCGCTCGATCTGTCCGAGGCGTACCAGAACGTCGCCCGTGTATCGCTGAACGACCGCGTCGGTAGGATTCGCCTCGAGCCACGCGAGCAGCAGATCGACGGGAGCATCGCGTCCCAGCAGGGCACTCTCCGCTTGATGGATGCGAATACGCACCAATCCGGTCGGCTGCCGTTGATCCGCCTCCCGAAACAGCGCACTCGCCTGACCGGCGTTGCCTTGGAGCAACCGAACCTGGCCTTCGATCGCGAATCCGTAGGACAGTCGCGAATGCTGCTCCTGCCCGATTCGCGCCACGACCAACGCTTCGTCGAAGCGTCTGTCCTCGATGAGCACATCACCCAGCATGCCCAGCAAATTGGGATCATCGGGCGCTAACCGCTGCGCTTGTCTCGCGGATGCGAGGGCCGCACGCCGCTCTCCGGCCGCACGCTGGGCATGGATGAGTTGAAGCCAAGCGGATAGATTCCTGGGCAACTGTCCGACCAGTGTCGTAAAAGACAGAATGGCCGCCGGATGATCCCCGGCACGCGACTGCAACTGCCCGAGAAGTTCGATTGCGCGAGTGTCCCTGGGGTTCAACTCGCGCGCCCTTCGCACGGATTGAATGGCGTCTTCATCGTTGCGCAGATGCGACTGCAATGACGCCAGGAGCGAGAAAAGCTGTGCGTTCTCGGGATGTTGCTCGGCTGCACGCTGAAGTCGCCGCACGCCGTCTACATGTTTGCCCTCGTTGGCATCGACTTGTGCGAGCGCAAGGATGGCCTCGACCGATCGCGGATTCGCCTGAAGCACGGACTCGAACCTTGCCCGAATCCGCTCCTTGTGGCCTTCCCGAGCGTCCAGTTCGCTCAAACTAGCTGCCGCCGGGAGATATCCCGGCGCGACTTTCAATGCCCGTTCGTAATGCGCACGACCATCCGTGGGCTGCTTCTTTGCCACGGCGATGACTCCGCGTAGCCAATGCGACTCGGGACTCTGAGGCAAGCGCAGTCCGAGCCCTGTTACGACTCGTTCAGCGTCGTCGAACCGATTCCGTGCGATGTAGGCGAGCGCAAGATGTCGATCCGGGCGCGAATCTCTGGGCGCCAAGGCAATCGCTTTCTCCAATGCTGCGAACCCCTCCTGTTCGGATCCTGCCGCATACTTCGCCAGCCCGAGATTGGACCAGACATCCGCACTCTTCGGATTCAACGCAGCGGCTCGCGTAAGCGCGTCGAGGGCACGCTTTACGTCGTTCGTTTGCAAAAAAGCTTGTCCCGCGACTGCAAAGTATTCGAAGTCGCGGACATCGAGCTGAATAAATGGGGCGAGCAAATCTGCAGCCGCATGCGGCTGCTTTTTGTTGAGGAAAGTCAACGCCAACAGCTTCCGTGCCTGAAGATTTCCAGGAAATCGGGCCAAGTAAGCAGTGAAGGCATTCTGCGCCTGCTCGAAATCTGCGACTTCGAGACTGAGTGCCCCGACAAGCAGCACGCTGGGCATATGCTGAGGTGCTGTAGACAGTATGGCACTTAGGTACTCACGCGCATCTCCATATCGCCGCTCTCGATACGCCAGCAGCGCATTCACGAACGCCAGCCGATGACTCGCCGGCGAAATGGCACGCGCCTTCTTGATCTCGCGCTGCGCATCGCCAAACTCGCCTTGGCCAATCAGAATCACAGCCAAGCCCAATGCCGCGTCCAGATGATCCGACTTGAGGCTCTGCACTTTGCGGTAGGCGTCCAGTGCATCCTTTTCCTCGCTCATGCCACGCAAGAAATCGGCTCGCACCATCCACGCTTCCACATCCCCCGGATACTTCTCGACCAACTCCGATGTCAGCTTCCTCGCGCCGTCCGCATCCCCTTCCATCATCAGGACGCGCGCTAATCCCGCCATCCCAGCCGCAGGATCCGAATTTCGAAGTATCGTGTAGTGCGTCTTCGCATCGGCAAAATTGCCGACACCAAGATTTGCGCGGCCGAGCAATTGCGCCGATTTGGGCCCGAGACGAGACAGATTCGATGCCGAGCCCAGC
This sequence comes from Pirellulales bacterium, assembly GCA_022844585.1. GTDB lineage: Bacteria > Planctomycetota > Planctomycetia > Pirellulales > JALHLM01 > JALHLM01. The sequence goes on from JALHLM010000521.1 coordinate 3,459, forward strand.
TCCTTCAAGGCATCGTCGGAGCGATCCAGTTCCAGCAACGCCTCGACGAGCATCGCGGCCACATCGTCACTGGCATTGCCCTTTTCCTGAACCTGGCGCAACGCCTTTTCCGCGTCGAGATAGGAGCCCATCCTGAGATAAGCCCTACCGAGGAGGACATTCGCCTCCGCGTTCGTGGGGTCTCGGCGCAAGACGTTCTTGAGATGAATCGATGCTTCCTCGAAGCGGCCGGCGTTCAGTGATGCGATTGCATCCTGCATCAATTCGGGAAGAGGCTTCTCCTTCGATCCGAACCCGAACAACAGCAAAAGAAGGATCAGCACGACCGCAGACGCGGCACCGCCCCAAAGCATCAGTCGTCGACGGTTACCCGATTCCGCTGGCGGCAACAAACTGCTCGGACTCACCGCCGCCAAGTCCTCCGGTTTCTGCGCCGGATAGCGACCTCGTTCTTCCGGCGGGAGCAATCCGCTCGGCCCGTCGGACTTCAGTGGCACATCGGCGAGTGGCCGAGGTGCCGACGCGTCGGGTTCGCCGAGCAGACTGCTAGGACTTTCCTTGCTAACGGTGTTGGTACGGTCAAACAGTGACAAACGACATCTCCATGGCGCTGGGCGGCTGAGTCATCCCCTGCGGTCGGTGTAGCTCGGGATCATCAAGCGAGGCGCGTCGTTCGCCTCGCGCAGACTCATACCGAGATTCAATCGCGGCGCTCCCAGGCAGAACAAGGAATATCGGCACATCATCGCCCGCCTGAAACCGGAAACCACCATGAAATCAGCTGCCACCCAGCCCCCTCACTC
>JALHLM010000522.1:0-1725 GCA_022844585.1 Pirellulales bacterium
AAGTTGTGGAAGGTGGCGCTGTCGGGATAGAACACGCCGAACGGTTCGGCGGCAAAGGTGAGCGGATCCGTGTTATCGAAGAAGCGATAACCCGTGAACAGCTCGGTGCGACGGGTCAACTCGTAGTTGACGCCCGCGCGGAATTGATAGGCGAAGGCCACGTCGCTCGTCGTGTTGACGCCCAGCGTGGAGTTGCTGAACGGCGGGTCCGCGAAGAACACGGGGAGCAAGCTGTTGATCTCGGACTGGAACAGACCGATACCGCCGCCGACGTAGGGCTTCAGCCGGCCACCGAAGTCAAAGTCGTGGTAGACGTTGAACATGTAGGCTTTGACGGAGATGTTGCCCGGCGACTCGCCGACGAAGGGGGCGAAGCCGGGAATGCCAGCGCCTGCCAAAGCGACCTGCTGGTTGAAGTAGCTGTACTCGAATTCCACGCGGAATAAGTCGAACTCGTGGCCCAACGCGGCGTTGATGTTGAAGCCGTCGTTGAATTCGATGAACGTCGTCGGGTCGCCTTCTTCATGGACCGTTTCGCGATTCGACCAGGCGCCGCTCAGCGACACGTACCAGCAGTAGCACGGCAGCGTGCAGCAGGATTCGCAACTGCCGTCGTCACACGACAGGCAATCCTCGCACGAGGTCAATTCGCCAGGGGCGGATTCTTCACTTTCGCCGTCGCCGTAGGCGCGGTATTCGACCGGTTGGATCACGCCGTAGTTGATTGGCGCGGTCGAGGGATACGACGCCGAAGCGCTCGATACGCCCACGGCCAGCAGAGCGGCGGGGGCCACGCGGGTGGCGAACTGGAGCAGACGGGAACTTAGCTTCTGTGACATGGCAATCAGTTACCTCCGTGCAGGGGATCGTCCGACCGAGGTCGGGAGGCCTCCCCGATTCCATGGGGAGGTCGCCTCTAGCGCATCTCGCCGCCTCGATGCGTGTTGTTCATCGTCTGCCAGCAACGCCACTTTTGACACAAGCTCAAGTGCAACGGCTTGCATCAAACGTGACGAGAATTCCCCCGGAAAACACGGCACAACTGGCGCGCGATGGCGCTGAAAACGGCAGAGCCGGAAGCATCCTCGCGATAGGACAAAAGCGCACAATTGGAGCCGGAAGCGTGAGCGCCCGGAGCGCACTGGGTACGACGATTTTCCCCCTTGCGCTCCGGGCGCTGACGCTTCCGGCTCTATGAGGATGGCGAGTCGGCGCGAATGTGATGACTAGACCGCTGGTGCCGCGTGCGCCGGGGCGTCGTCGTCCCCTTCTTCGACGAATTTCAGGCCCTTGAAGCCGTCCGGGAGCCACTTCATGAACTGCAGGAAGCCAAAGATCGCGGCCCCGTGTTCGGTGCCGATGCCGGAGCTCGTGCCCCACATCGGTTCCAGGACTTCCAGCAACGCCGTGGCCATCAGCAGGAAGCCGGCCGTGATGTTCATAATCGGATTTTCGGCGATCCGGCGCAACAGCGTGGGTTTGCGTTTTTGCTTGCGTGTCATGGCTTTCGTTCCGACAGAAGGAGTCTGGGTCTCTCGACGTTCCTTGGCCACATGCTTGCCTGCCCGGAACAGGCTGTGAAACACGGCAAGGGTGCGATCCGGGATGTGAATCATGAGGAACGTACGGTGGACTTGCGGTGGGATGGAGTTTGAAGTTTTCAGTGTTCAGTTTTCAGTATTTGGACTTAGAGTGCTGACTGAAAACTTAACACATAAAAAATAA
>JALHLM010000522.1:1735-4259 GCA_022844585.1 Pirellulales bacterium
ATAAGCCGATGCCCCGGTCGGTTTCGGTCCCGACCGGGGCTCGGTCTTACTTACTGCAATCCCCGACTAGGCGTTGGCCAGTTCGGCGATTTGGATTTCGTCGCAGAAGCCGCTATCGTCGATCGCCTCGACGACCGCCTTGTTGGCGTTCGTCACGGAGATGTCGAAGTTGGTGCCGAACTTCTGCTTCTGGAACACCAAGGCGCGAAGCGCTTCCGGCGAAATCGACTGGAGGTCTTCCGCGTCGAAGATAATCGACTTCGCGCGGCGGCTGGCGGCCGCTTCGAGCTGTTCCGTGAGGAACGGCGTCGCCGCGTCGTCCAGCACGCCGGCCAGCGAGATCGTCGCCGTGCCGCCGCTGACTTCCAACAGGTCCGCAGTGAAGTGAACGGCTGCCGGAACCAACCGGACGCGCACCTTCATTGTGCCGCCGTCGGCCGGCAGAGTCACGGAGAGGTTGTCCGCATCGAAATCGCGGTGTTCCTGGCCGTTAATCCACACCTGGCCGATTCGCACGCTGCCCGCCGGCAACAGGTCCGGCGCCACGCGCAGGATGTTGTTCGGCAGGTTTCCGGCCGTCGGACGGAAGTAGAAATCCATCGGCTCGTTGGTGATCAACAGGTTGGTGTAGACCGCCGCGAGGTAAGCCAGCTCGAAGCTGTGGTAGCCGGCCATCGAGTGCGAGCCCTTGCCGCGCTCGGTGCCCAACGCGTACGGCTGACCGTTGGCCAACACGTTGAAGTAGATGCCGCCGGCTTCCACGTCCAGGAAGAACGCGTTGTAGAAGGCCGACGACTCGCGTGCCAGCCGCAGGTATTCGGGCTTCTTTTGGATGCCGTTCAGGATCAAGTAGGCGAGGATGGCCTGCTCTTGCTGCCACCAGGCCTTGCGATCGTGCCAGACAAAGCGGTGGAACTTCTGGCCCTTGTCGAGGCAGCGTTCCACGACGTCGTACCAGCCGCCGCGTTGACGATCGCTGCCGGCCTCCGGCATCAACTCGGCGATCTTCTGCGCCAGGTCGGTGTACGAACGCTTGCCCTTCAGGCTGTTCATCCGCATCAGGTTCCAGGCGATCTTGAGGTTGTGCCCCACGACCGCGCGGTTCTGCTGCCAGCCCCAGGTCTGATCCTTCGACCAATCGTCGAAGAAGCGTTCCTGCACGAACGGGCTTTCATCGTAGTCCGGGAAGTTGCGCGCGATCGTGTCGAAGGTGTACTCCAGGAAGTCGGCGTATTCCTTCTCGCCGGTTGCCAGGTACAGGTTGATCAAGTACGCGGGGGCGTGATCGCCGACCGAGTTCCAGTTCTTCTTCGACTTGTTCGTCCCCAGCGAATCGCTGTGCGGGCTGAGCGTGATCGGGTCGATGTGGGAGTAGAAGCCTCCCTTTTCCGACTTGTCCTGGTAGTACTTGCGGAAGGTCTTGATCGTGCTCTTGGCGTCCGCCAAGATCCGTGGATCGCCCGTCACGCGATAGGTCTGGATCGGTCCGGCCAAGGCGTAGATCTGCTCGTACGCGGGCAGTGCATCGTAATCGTCGCCGAATTCCGAGGCGAAGACCTTTTGACGCGTGCCGTCCGCCTTGACGTCGCAGGCGTGATACCAGTAGGTCAAGTCTTCCTTCTTGTCCTCGAAGCGGTGGTGCTTGCGGAGGTATTCCGTGCCCTTCTCAGCGGCTTCCAGATAACGATCGTCGCCTGTCATCAGGAACGCCGAGGCGAAGCCGTAGACCAGGCGGGAGATCGTGTCCGTTTCCTGGCGCGTCGAGGCGCCCTTGGCGCCGGTGTCGCTCAGGTTGGTGCGGTAGTTGTTGAAGTCGATCGGGCCGTCGCCGAATTCGGCGTTGAGGTAGAAATCGCCGAGCTGACGGACCTGGTTGATCCACCAATCTTGCTTTTCGAAGCGGTAATCCTGCGGCGTGCGGCCCAGGAAGACGATGTGCTTGGCTTCGAAGGAACGCTCGCCGTTCGGGCCATCGGGATAGAACACGCCGTAGACGAACAGGAAGCGGTTCTTGACCAGCATCTGCTTGATCTGGCCGGAAGCGTTTTGGAACGTCTCGCCCAGGTTGCGGACGACTTCCGCGAACACGGTCGGCGTCAACGTGACGGTGAACTCGCGCCCGTCCGACGTACGGAGCAGGAAGGTCTCTTCGGCCGGATCGTAGCTCTGCACGTAGCCGGCGATCAAATCGGAAAACGTAAAATCAACTGTGTTCATGTTCTGTCCCGTTGGAGAAAGAAGAGGTTTGAGGACTTACTAGCCGTGGGTCTCACTTCATGTTTCGAAAAAAGCAGTTCTGTCTCTTCAAGCCCAGGGAAGGCCCTCAAAGCCTTCGATGATGGAGAGACTTTGGATGGCCTTCCCTGGGCTTAGCGGCGCGAGCGCCGGTGATTACTTTGAAAGCAACACCACCACGCTCCGTCCGTTGACGACGTACTTGTTGCCTTCGATCCGCACTTCGCGACCTTGATCGGCGATGTCTTCCGGGCTGGCGAGCGAGGTATCGACCGAGCGGTGCCAGGTG
>JALHLM010000523.1 GCA_022844585.1 Pirellulales bacterium
AGAGAGAGGTTGGAGAGGTGGGAGGGGAGTTTGAAGTTTTTAGTGTTCAGTTTTCAGTGTCGTTGAAAGTCGATCACTCTTGGGAACTCGGCTCCCTCGATCATTCCCTTCAACTTCACCTTCGCCTTCACTTTCTCCCTCTCCTCTCTCCGCGTCTCAGCGCCTCCGCGGTTCAAAAGGTTCTCCCCTCTCCGTGTCCTCCGTGCCTCCGTGGTGAATCCTCCCATGGTTCAACGCTTTCAATCATTGCCTTGACTTACCATGCCGCTTGTTGACAGCTTTGGTCGGGTGCATACGAATTTGCGGATCAGTGTGACTGATCGCTGCAATATTCGCTGTTTCTATTGCATGCCGGACGAGAATATTCGGTTCAAGCCGCGTAGCGAGTTGTTGACCTTCGAGGAGCTCGCGCGGTTAGCGTCCGTGGCGGCTGGATTGGGCATCAACAAGTTGCGGCTCACTGGCGGCGAGCCGTTGGTGCGCGCGGGGTTGCACCAGTTGGTGCGCGTGCTGGCGGCGATTCCCGGCGTCGAGGATATCGCCCTCACCACGAATGGGATTTTGCTTGCCGAACAAGCACAGGCATTGCGCGACGCGGGTTTACAGCGGCTAAACATCAGCCTCGATGGCTTGAGCGAAGCGACGTTTCAGCGCATCGCGCGGCGCGAGGGCTTGCAGCGGGTCATCGACGGGATCTTTGCCGCGCGCCGTGCGGGTTTCGAACGAATTCGCCTGAACGCGGTGGCGATTCGCGGCATCACGGAACCGGAGATTGTCCCGCTGGCCGGCTTCGCGCGCGAGCATGGTTTCGAACTGCGGTTCATCGAGTTCATGCCGCTCGACGCCGAACAGCATTGGCAGAGCGAGCAGGTGTTGTCCGGCGAGGAGATTCGTCGCTTGCTGGAGGCCGCGTTCGGCGAACTGATCCCGGCCGATCGACCTGATCCCAGTCAACCGGCGACCGACTACGACTTCGCCGACGGTGTCGGACGGATCGGCTTCATCAACCCGGTGACGCAGTCGTTCTGTGGCGATTGCAATCGCCTGCGCGTCACGGCGGAAGGGCAGATTCGCAATTGCTTGTTTTCGATTGAAGAATGGGATGCGCGGGCGCTGTTGCGCGGCGGTGCGAGCGACGAGCAGATCGCGGCGCTATTGCACGCATCGGTCGGCGCGAAAAAGGCCGGTCACGGGATCAACAGCGATGAATTCCTGCGGCCTGCGCGCGCGATGTATCAGATTGGCGGGTAAGTTGGAGAAGCGCGCCAGCCCACACTAACCCGAAGCGCTAGCGAGGGGGAGTTGACGACGATTGGGCGTAGGACGTTGCGCTGAATTTCGACGTCCGCTCCCCCTCGCTGGCGCTTCGGGTTGGTGTGCGACGTCGGAATCTAATTGGAGCGCTTCTCGAGAATCTCGCGCGCTTGCTCGACGCTTAGATCGCGCCATTTACCGGGCCAGCGTTGGGCGATGGCCATGTGTCGGCAGTGGAGGGTTTGTCGGTCCAGCACTGCCAGCAACCGTTGCCAGAGGCCTTGGGCTTCGAGGATGTAGGCGTCGGCGGTTTCGGCGAGGCGCCAGTTGCGCCAACCTGCGAGGCCGGGATGTTCCGCGATCATGCGCTGCCGGCGCGGATCGTCGTTTTCGAGCGCCGCCAAGGTGCGGCACGCTCGACATTGACCTTCCTGGATGGCGTGCGGGCTCACCAATTGCCGGCAATGGGTGCATTCCACTAACACGCCTTGTTCGACCACCTCGCTGGTGACCGGGCATTGCACCGCGTATTCGGGCAACACATAGGCGCCGGTCACCGCGCACTGAGCCAGTTCTTTTTTCAGCAAGCGTCGGCCGGTGCGCCGGCAGACGGCGATCTCCTCCGCGGCCGCGATACGGCCGTCGTCGGTTGCGGCAATGTGAAACGAATCGACGCCGGTGTGCGGGCAATGAAACGGTGGCGGTGTGAAGGCGTTGGCCCAGCCGCTGAAGGGCAGATCCCACGACAGGCTGCCAATGGTGAAGCGAATCTTGCCGGCGGCGTGCCGGCATTGAATCAGCGTCACATGTCGCACCGCGGCGCTCGTCGATTCGGCATGTTCCAACGCCGCTTCAATGGCGCTCACGCCCTCGTTGACGTTCAGCTCATCCGCACCGGCGCGAGGCGAAAGCTCGTCGAGCTTGATCGCATCGATGACCGCGCCGGAAAGGCGCTTGCCGTCGCTGGCGAAGTAGCTGACGTCGCTTTCGTTCCATGCGCAGCGACAAACGAGGTGATCTTCGAGTTGGCAGCCGGCCAGTTGCAAATGCCCGCCGTCGACCTGGTAGGCGCCGAACAGTTTTCCCGCGATCGGCTGTAAACTGCCGGGCTGTTCGACGGGCGCGGCTTCGTCGATCAGGCCGCTATTGGCCCCGGCCAGCAGCAGGGCGCGCAGGTAGCGTCGCGTGGCGGCCGGCGATTCGATGATGGCGACCGTTGATTCCGGGCCGCCGGCTCGGAAGGCGATCGAGTCGGGCAATGGTCCGACGGCAGCGAGGACCCATTTCTCGAACCGCCGGTGCGACGGCAACGTCGTCACGGGCGGGAGCGTTTGCGGAGCCGGTTCGTGCGCCACGGGAGGGACCGCCTGGGCAAGGTGGGGCGTGAGAGCCTTCCTGCTGCATCGGGCGAATCCTCACGCCAAATCAGCCAGACCGTCACATTGCGCAGTTTACCATGCCGATTGGCTCCCGGCACGTATTACTGCCACAGAAACACTAGCCCGACGCGCAAGCGAGGGGGAGTTGACGTCGAATTGAGTACGACGTGTACTCATGGCCAACGTCCGCTCCCCCTCGCTTGCGCGTCGGGCTAGTGTCGACGTCTTCTCGTACGGCCCGTTGGTGACTGCAACAATAGCCAGCGCCAAACTGTTGCGGGTTCCCGGCGGGAGGGCTAGAATGCCGCACGGATCAAGATGTGTGGATGCGTTGACCGCATCCATCCAGCCGCGACCTGTTCCAGGAGACGAAGCCATGTGGCGCATTGGCATGGGCGGAGCGAGCCGGTATTGCGACGGCATTTCTCGCCGGAGTTTCGTCCAACTCGGCGCGGCCGGGATGGCGACCGCCGGGCTGCCGGAAATCCTCCGCGCCAAGAACAAGTCCGCCGAGCAGGGGCGCCCGTCGAAGGACACCTCGGTGATCCTGGTTTGGCTCGACGGCGGTCCGGGCCACATGGACTTGTACGACCTCAAGCCGGAAGCGCCGGCCGAGTACCGGGGGATCTGGCAACCGATTCCGACGAACGTGCCGGGGTTCGAGATCTCGCAACTCTTCCCGTTGCAGGCGAAGGTCGCCGACAAGTTTTCGATCGTCCGTTCGCTGCATCACGACACCGGCGACCACTTCACCGGCGCGCATTACATGCTCACGGGGCGCGGCGGGGCGAATGGTGGCGATACCACCGGGAAGTCTCCGTCGATCGGTTCGATCGCCACGCGCGTGCTCGGGGCGCGCAAGCCGGGCATGCCGGCCTACGTGTCGGTGCCGTATGCGTCGAGCATTGGGATTCGGCCCGGCTACTTCGCGGCGAATTACCTCGGCAAGGAGTTCGATCCGTTCGAGACCGACGGCGATCCCAACGCCGAAAATTTTCAAGTGCAGAACATGAATCTGGCTGGCGGGCTCACGGTCAACCGGCTGGAGGATCGCCGTGGTCTGATGGAGCACTTCGATCGCACGCGCCGCTTCGTCGATCAGACGGGCATGGCCGATTCGATGGATCGGTTCCAGGTGCAAGCGTTCGACATGGTGACCGGCGCGGCCGCGCGTGAGGCGTTCAATCTCTCCAGTGAAGACGCGGCGCTCCGCGATCGTTATGGCCGCAATACCTGGGGTCAAAGCGCCTTGCTCGCGCGGCGCTTGGTCGAAGCCGGCGCGACGATGGTCACGGTTCACTTGGGCGGCTGGGATCACCACTGGGATCTCAAGACCGGCATGGAGAACTACCTGCCGAAGGTGGACCAGGCCTTGTACGGATTGTTCAGCGACCTCAGCGAACGCAGCCTATCCGAGCAAGTGCTCGTCGTTGTTTGCGGCGAGTTCAGCCGCACGCCGCGGATGAACAACGGCGGTAACGGCGGCCCGGCCGGTAGCATGGGCACGCCGGGCCGCGACCACTGGGGGAGCGCGATGTTCTGCGTCCTGGGCGGCGGCGGGCTCAAGAACGGACAGATTGTCGGCGCGACAAATCGTCTCGGCGAATACCCCCTGAGCCGTCC
>JALHLM010000524.1 GCA_022844585.1 Pirellulales bacterium
GAATGTCGTATCAAATTTGAATGACAAATGACGAAGGCAGTCGAAGTTGACTGCCGCCATCCTTTCCTTCGTCATTCAGACATTCGACATTCATTCGTCATTCGGATTTCGAAATTCGTCATTCCACCACTCTCTCGTCTCAGCGCCTCCGCGGTTCAAAACGATTCGCCCTCCGTGTCTCCGTGCCTCCGTGGTGAAATCGAATCGTCGTCGAGGATTGTTCATGCGTCGCGTACAGATTTATGACACCACGCTCCGGGACGGGAGCCAAGGGGAAGGCGTCAGCTTTTCCCTGCAGGACAAGCTGCTGATCACCGAGCGGCTCGATAGCCTGGGCTTCGATTTCATCGAGGGGGGCTATCCCGGCTCGAATGAAAAGGACGCGGCCTATTTCGCGCGCGTGCGCGAAATGGACCTGGAACACGCCAAGGTCTGCGCGTTCGGCATGACGCGGCGGCGCGGCATCGCGGCCGACCAGGATCCCGGTATGCAGGCGCTGTTGCGCTCCGGCGCGCCGGTGATCACGATCGTCGGCAAGACCTCTTCGTTCCATGTGGAGGAAGTGCTGCGCGTCAGCCTGGAAGAAAACTTGGGCATGATCGCCGACAGCATTCGCCTGATGCGCGCCGAAGGCCGCGAGGTGATCTACGACGCCGAACACTTCTTCGATGGCTGGAAGTTGAATCCCGAGTACGCGCTCAAAACGATTCAGGCCGCGGCCGGCGCGGGCGCGATGTTGATTTCGCTCTGCGACACCAATGGCGGCACGATGCCGGAAGCGATCGCCGAGCTGGTCCGCGCGGCGCAAGCCGGTCTCGACATTCCCGTTGGCATCCATTGCCACAACGATTGCGAGTTGGGCGTGGCCAATTCCCTGGCGGCCGTCGACGCCGGCGCCGTTCAGGTGCAAGGGACGATCAACGGGTTCGGCGAACGTTGCGGCAACGCCGATTTGATCTCGGTGATTGCGAACCTGGCCGTGAAAAAGCGCGGCTATGAGGTCCTGACCGGCCAAGGCGTCGAGCATTTGACCGAGCTGTCGCGCTTCGTCTACGAAACCGCGAACATGAACTATCGGCCGAGCCAGCCGTTCGTCGGGCAGAGCGCCTTTGCGCATAAGGGCGGCATGCACGTGCACGCCGTCGCCAGGGCCACGAGCAGCTATGAACACATCAACCCGGAAGTCGTCGGCAACGAGCGTCGCATTCTGGTCAGCGAGTTGTCCGGCCGCTCGAACATCGCGGCGCTGACGAGCAAGCACAATCTCGCGCACGACCAGGAATTGATGACGAAGATTCTGGACGAAGTCGTCCGATTGGAAAACCAGGGCTTCGTATTCGAGGCCGCCGACGGGTCGTTCGAATTGCTGGTAAGAAAATGCGCCGGCCAGTACCAGCCGCATTTCGAGCGGCTCAGCTACTCGGTCCGCGTGGAGTCCGATCGCAACGATAATGTCGTCACCGAGGCCCGGGTGAAGATCAAGGTCGGCGATGAAGTCCGCCACGAAGTCGCCGAAGGGGACGGCCCGGTGAATGCCCTGGACGCCGCCATGCGCAAAGCCCTCAATGGCACCTTCCCGAACCTCCAGCACATGCAGCTTGTCGATTATAAAGTCCGCGTCGTCAACAGCGAGGCGGCCACGGCGGCCGGGGTGCGCGTGGTGATCGAAAGCCGCGACGAACACGACGTCTGGGGCACTGTCGGCGCGAGCGAAAACATCATCGAAGCCAGTTGGATGGCGCTGGTCGACAGCATCGAATACAAACTCTACAAGGACGAAGCGCGCGGGGCCGCTGTGGACACAGTGGTTCAGGCCATTTGAACCGCAGAAAGGTGTCGGAATGTTGCATTTCGAAATCCGAATGACGAAAGAATGACGAAATTCGAATGTCGAATGCCCGATGCGGTGGTTGTGCTGTAGCGAGGCTCATTCAGACATTCGACATTCAGATTTGATTCGTCATTCGGATTTCGAAATTCGTCATTCCCAATCCCCCTCTGCGTCTCCGCGCCTCTGCGGTTTAAACCAGAATTGCCCTCGCTCATTCCCATATCGCAATATGACCGAACTTGCCAAGCAGTACGATCACGCCGCCGCTGAGAGTCGTTGGTACTCTTGGTGGGAATCGCGCGGGTATTTTCATGCCGAGCCGCATGCGGCGCGCAAACCGTACACGATCGTGATCCCGCCGCCGAACGTGACCGGCGCTTTGCATTTGGGGCATGCGCTCAACAACACCTTGCAGGACGTGCTGATCCGCATGAAGCGGATGCAGGGGTTCAACGCGCTCTGGATGCCGGGCACCGATCATGCCGGCATCGCCACGCAAGCCGTGGTCGAGCGGCGATTGCTGCAAGAGGAGAAACTCAGCCGGCACGACCTGGGGCGCGAAAAGCTCGTCGAGCGCATCTGGAAGTGGAAAGCGGATTACGAGAAACGCATTCTCGGCCAACTCAAGCGGATGGGCGCGAGCTGCGACTGGTCGCGCACGCGGTTTACACTGGATGACGTATGTGCCCGAGCGGTGCGCCACACGTTTTTCCATCTGTTCCAAAAGGGCCTGATCTATCGCGGCAAGCGGCTGGTGAATTGGGACACGTTCCTGCAAACCGCGGTGAGCGACGACGAGGTGTTCCACGAAACCACCCAGGGACACTTCTGGCATTTTCGTTACCCGGTGATGGATCCGCGGCCGGGCGAACCGACGCACGTGGAGATCGCCACGACGCGGCCGGAAACGATGCTCGGCGACACGGCCGTGGCCGTGCATCCGGACCCGGCGGCGGCGCTCGATAAGGTCGAAGCGGAACTCCAAACAAAGCTCACGGAAGCGGCCGAGAAGGACAAACCGGCGGTCGAGGCGCAACTCGCCGATTTGGCGAAGCGCCGCTCGGAACTGTTACCCCAACTGATCAAGTTACGCGACATGGCCAAGGCGGGTCGCAAGCTGCGATTGCCGCTGGTGAATCGCGAGATTCCGCTCGTGGTCGATCTTTGGGCGAAGCCGGAACTGGGCACGGGCTGCGTGAAGATCACGCCGGCGCACGATCCGAACGACTACGAAGTCGGCAAACGGCAATCGCTGCCGATGATCAACATCCTGAATCCCGACGGCACGCTCAACGAACATGCCGGCGCGTATCAGGGCTTGAAGAATCTCGTGGCGCGCGAGCGCATCGTGGCGGACCTCGACGCACTGGGTTTGCTCGGCGCAGTGGAAGATCGCGAAATCGAAATCGCGCACTCGGATCGCTCGAAGACGCCGATTGAGCCCTATCTCGCGGACCAGTGGTTCGTGAAGATGGACCGCCTGGCGCAGTCGGCGATGGACGCCGTAAGCGACGGCCGCGTGAAGATCTTCCCGCAGCGCTACGCGCGCGGCTACTTGGATTGGCTCGGCGAAAAACGCGATTGGCCGATCGGCCGGCAACTCTGGTGGGGCCACCGCATCCCCATCTGGCACGCGCCGACGGTGACCGAAGCGGATTTGAAAAAGGCCTTCGCCGGACGGAAGGACGTGTCCTGGCAGCGCGATCTGGAACGCGACCAATGGTTGATCTGCGCGCAGGAAACCGACCTTGCGCCTGACGCGATTCCCGGTCACACGATTCGCCAGGATGACGACGTGCTCGATACCTGGTTCAGCTCGGCGCTCTGGCCGCATTCGACGTTGGGCTGGCCGGAGCAGACGCCGGAGTTGAAATACTTTTACCCCACGAGTGTCTTGATCACCAGCCGCGATATCATCACGCTCTGGGTGGCGCGAATGGTGCTCACCGGGCTGGAAAACATCGGCGACGTGCCGTTTCGCGAGGTGTTCATTCACCCCAAGATTCTCGACGGCTACGGCGAGACGATGTCGAAGTCGAAGGGCAACGGCGTCGACCCGATCGACGTGATGGAAAAGTTCGGCGCGGATTCGCTGCGTTTTGGACTCGCGTACCTCACGACCGAGACGCAGGACGTGCGGATGCCGGTCGATTTCGAGTGCCCCCATTGTCAGCACCTGGTGCCGCAGACGAAGAAGAACCGCGTGCTGCCGCGCGTGCCGTGCAAGCACTGCGGGAAGGAATTCTCCACGCAATGGGCCGAGAAGCCTGCCGACTTGGCGTTGCCACGCGGCGCCGTGGTGAGCGAGCGCTTCGAGCTGGGCCGCAACTTCTGCAACAAGCTGTGGAACGCCTCGCGCTTCGTGATGATGAATCTCGAAGGTTACACGCACGGCGCGGTGAACGAGGCCGAAC
>JALHLM010000525.1 GCA_022844585.1 Pirellulales bacterium
GCTCGAGACGACGGTTTTCCTGGGCGCGCTCCGGGCGCTGACGCTTCCGGCTCTACCGATTCAGTTCCACCAGCAGTTCCTCCACCACGTCGTGGCACCGGTCATGTACGTCGTTCACTTCCCAGCGGTCGTCCGGTTTCGCGTACAGTTCCACGCGCGGTTCGCCGTCGCGCACCGTGCGGCGCAGGAACCATTCGCGGGTGCGTAGGGCGCATTCCTGTGCGTCGCCGTGGAACTCAAGTCGGTCGCGCGGCGGCAGTCGGTCGCCCCGTAGTACCGTCTCCAGGTCCGCCGGCGCGACGAGCGCGGCGGAGCGTTCCATCGCCGAAGCGCGCCGTGGGAGCTTCCCTAGCCACGGGACATGCAGCAACTCGCCGTAAAGTGAATTGTCCACCGGTCCGACGCGGCGATGTTCCCCTAGCGGGAAACCGCGCGCGCCGCAGAGTAAGAACGTGATCGAGTCCCAGTCGGCCGACGCGCGCAGCTGTTCCAACAAGAGGTCGAGGCAAGCGTCTAGCGCGGAGACCTGCGCGGCGTAGGCCAGCGCGTAGCCCCAGCGTTCGTCGGGATCGAAGTTCGCGGCCAGCAGTTTGCATGGCGGCTCGACGAACTCCGGCAACGGCGCGTCGTCGTCTTCGTGATAGCGTTCTCGCAAGGCGCGCGGGGCGTCCCAGACTTGGCCCAGCGAGCCGACGTGCAGCCAGAACAGGTTGGTTTCAGGTAGCGATTGAAGGACCGGTTCGGTCGCCGCGGCGAACACGCTGGCCAGGTGCGTTGCGTCCAAGTCCTCGGCTTGGGTTCCGCCTGCGCCTGACGGCAATTCGATGATCTCGGCAAATCCGGCCGCCCCGGCCAGCGCCGTGGCTTCCGTGTCGTCGGAGATGAACGTCGACGTTGCGCCGGCGATCCATTCGCGCGCCGCTGGATGCCAGGCGGATTGGAAGAAGTCGGCGAGTTTCGCGCCGGCGGCGTGGGCCTCGTCGAACACAAGCGATTCGCAGGCCAGCCGATCGATCGCCGGCGTCGCCACCCACGCATTGCCGTAGCAGCCGAGGAACTGCGTGCGCAGGCGATCGACGCTGAGCACGATGACGCGTTGGGCTGCGCTCACAGCGTCGGCCCCACGTTCCAGGGGGCGAATTCCAGTGCGCCGATGCCGAGTTCTTCGCTTTTCGTCTTCCGTCCGCTGGCGGTTTCGAGGATCAAATCGAAGATGCGTTTGCCGACGTCGGCGATCGGTTCGCCGCGTAATATTTCGCCGGCGTTGAGATCCATGTCGGCTTGCATGCGCTCGTACATCGGCGTGTTCGAGGCGATCTTGATCGACGGCGTCGGCTGGCAGCCATAGCAACTGCCGCGGCCGGTGGTGAAGCAGACCACGTTCGCGCCGCTGGCGACGATGCCGGTGACGCTCACCGGATCGAAACCGGGCGTATCGACGACGACCATGCCGCGCGTGGTGACCGGTTCTGCGTATTCATAGACGCCGGCGAGCGCCGTGGAGCCGGCCTTGGCGACCGCGCCGAGCGATTTCTCGTAGATCGTCGTCAGTCCGCCTTCCTTGTTGCCGGGCGACGGGTTGTTGTCCATGCTGACGCCGAATTTTCCCGTGTAGACTTCCCACCACTTGATGCGCTCGACGAGTTTTTCGCCGATGGCCCGCGTCTTGGCGCGGCGCGTGAGCAAGTGTTCCGCGCCGTAAATCTCGGGGGTTTCGGCCAGCATCGCGGTGCCGCCGGCGGCGACGAGCAGGTCGCTGGCGACGCCGAGCGCGGGGTTCGACGTGATGCCGGAGTTGCCGTCGGAACCGCCGCAATTCAGGCCGAGGACGATCTCCGAGGCCGGAACCGTTTCGCGGCGCACGTCGTTGGCCCGGGGCAAGAGCGCGGCGAGTTGTTGGATGCCTGCCTCGATCGCGGCCGCGGTGCCGCCGACGTCCTGCATGCTGATGGCGGGCGGGCGGACCGGCGTCGGGCCGCCGATTTGCACGAGCTTTTCGTGTTCCATCAGGTAGCCAATCGTGCCGGTCTCGCAGCCGAGGCCGATGATGAGGTACGCGCCGACGTTCGGATGTTTGGCGAAGCCGGCCAGCGTGCGCGCCAGCATCTGGTGCGCTTCGCCGCCATATTGAATGCCGCAGCCGGTTTGATGCATGATCGGCAGGACGCCGTCGACGTTGGGGAACTGTTTTAGTAGATCGCGATTGAATCGCTCGGCGACGTATTTGCAGACCGTGGCGGAGCAATTCACCGATGAGACCACGGCCACGTAGTTGCGCGTGCCGACGCGGCCATCGGCGCGGCGATAGCCTTGGAACGTGTAACCTTCCAGCGGCTGCGGATCGGGTGGCGTCTCCTGGGCAAAGGCGTAGTCCCGGGCGAACTCGCCGGCGGCGCAGTTGTGCGTGTGGATCCAAGCGCCCGGTTCAATCGGCTGAGTGGCGAAGCCGATCGTCTGGCCGTATTTGCGAACACGCTCGCCTTTGGCGATCGGCGCGACGGCGAACTTGTGTCCGAGGCGGACCGATTCGCGCAGCTTCACCTTGCCGCCGGGGACGTCAATTACTTCGCCGGATTCGAGTAACCGCGTGGCGACGGCGAGATTGTCGGTGGGATGAAGGTGGAGGGCGTCGACAGTGGCGGACATCGCGAGGGCCTGAAGGGTTCGCTGGGAATTGATGGAGAAACCGCCATTGTCGCGGTTGGAGCGCGCGGTACAAGTCAGGGGCAACCCCCCGTCGTGGCTAAGTCTTTGACTGTGGGAGGCGTCTCCGACGCCGATGCGATCGCCGCGAGCGTTGAGCTTGGGGACTGTCCCAAAAAAAGCGTCCAATCCATCGGCGTCGGAGACGCCTCCCACAGTCGTTCAAGTCATCAACGATGCTTGGCGGCGCACGTTGGGCAGGCGACGACTTCTTTCGCGATCTCGCGCCCCGTGCCGCCGGGGTCGTCGAGCCAGTCTTTCTTTTTGGCTTTCTGGCGCCGGCCGTTGGCGTTGATCTTCCTGACCTTGTGAACTTGCTTGCGGAAACGGTACACGGCCGCGCGCGTTTCCACGACCAATCGCACGGACGGCACGCGCGGGCCGACCATGAGACTGCACACCTGACAGCGATACATGCTGTGGAGCTAGATCAACCTCACGGGGCGCTCACGTCCGGAGGGAACAAGAGAGATGCGCGCAGCGAGAGGCCGCGTCGCACCGAACCAGAAAAAACTACATCGAGTAAGCCGGAGAACGTCGATTTCGGAGGGCTTCGTCCGAATCGGGAAAGAGGAACTTCTTGACTCAAAGCACGGTAGACTGGGACGCCGCGGCTGTCAAGATGATGGTTTTCCCTGCGACCGCGATGACGTCCTCGCCATGAAGAAAATGCCTGCGACGATTCCCGATTCGATTCTCCTTCGTAAAGGCGCGCGGACCACGCGCGACGTGCCTCGCGACGTACTCGCTCTGCTCAACGTCGGGAGGATCGAGTCGGTCAATCTGTGCGAATGGCTGATCGTCGATCAGCGACGACTGGCCGAAGCGGTGTTCGCCGAACATGATTGGGCCGATCTCCTCGCCGAGGTGGAAGCGGCGTTCGCTTCGACGCCCAAGCGGACCGCGCTCAAGGACATCATCGCGATTGGCGACGTGCTGGCGCGGCGTCTGGGGGGAAAACGCACGTTCGCCGCGACTTACCGAGCTCTCCTCGGGCATCCCTCCGATATCGTGCGATCGTGGGGCGCGTACCTGGTCGGACGCGGCGATTGGCTCGATCTCCCGGCGCGGCTCGCCCGCATCCGCCCGTTGGCCGCCGACCGCAACGCCGGCGTGCGCGAGATCGCCTGGATGGCGGTGCGGAATCACCTGGCGGCGGAACTCGAGCCGGCGATCGCGCTCCTGGCCGAGTGGTCGCTCGACGCCGATCCGAACATTCGACGGTTCGCGAGTGAAGCGACGCGCCCGCGCGGCGTCTGGTGCCGACATATCGAGCGATTGAAACAGGAACCGGAACTTGGGCTGCCGATCTTGGAACCGCTGAGGGCCGACTCGTCGAAGTACGTGCAGGATTCGGTGGGGAATTGGTTGAACGACGCGAGTAAATCGCGGCCGGACTGGGTGCGCGAGGTTTGTGCGCGTTGGCGGAAGGAGGGGAAGGGGGCTGAGCGGATTTTGAAGCGTGGGTTGCGGACATTGAACAAAGCGTGACTACTATTCACGGCCCACGGTGAGCGCAATCGCCAGGAGGGCGAT
>JALHLM010000526.1 GCA_022844585.1 Pirellulales bacterium
GGGCTGCACAGCCTGGGCGAAGTCTGGCGCCGGTCTCGGCTGACTTGCCCGACGCGCGAACAATTGGGCGGTCACTTGCTCGGCGTCCTGGACGATGGCCACTCCGATTACATCCAGTTCCACGTCGAGTCAGTCGGCTGCCGCTTCTGCCAGGCGAATCTCGCCGATCTCCAGGAACAGCAGGCCGGCGCCGGCGAAGCCACGACCAAGCGCCGCCGCAAGTATTTTCAATCGAGCGCCGGCTATTTGGGCCGTTAACGGCCGCCGAGCGAATGCGGCTCGGTGTCGATTCTCGCCGCGCCGTAACGTAGAATGGAGTTTCACCCCGTTCGATGGCACGGACGCTGCCCCGATATCAGGCACGATCCATGCAACGCTTACGATTGGCCCTGCTGCTGTTCTGTTGCCTCGCGGCGCCCGCCCTGGCGGTCGACCCGAAGGAGGACACGAATAACGGGCCCACGCTCGGCGACGAAACGGTCCAGCACATTCAGCTGGGGCTGACGATCGAGACGCCCAATGGCGAATGCCGGGGCATTCACGGCACGACGCCGATGCCGATCGAATGGCCGGAGCAATCGGTCCGCGTCGTCACCGAGGATATCACGCCGAACGTCGCGCACGTCGACTATCGCATGGTGGCCGGCACGGTCCAGCAGATGGTGATCGACGTGCCGTTCGTCGCACCGCAGGAGAAGGTCAACGCACTGGTGACGATGGAAGTCACCAAGCGCAAGCTGATCGCGCCGACCGACACCGCGCAATACATCCTGCCGAACAAGAAGAAGCTGCCGCCCGACGTGCGGATTTATCTGGGTCCCAGCCCAAAGATCGAAAGCCGGCATGCCAAGATTCGCAGCACGGCGAAAGAGATTCTCAAGGACAAGCGCGACGCCTCGGCCTGGGAACAAGTCGAAGCGATTTACGACGGCGTGCGCGAACGGGTTGAATACAAGAACGGCCCGATCAAGGGCGCGCTCGCCGCGCTCAAAGACGGCGACGGCGATTGCGAAGAGCTGACTTCGCTGTTCATCGCCATCTGCCGCGCGGAAGATATTCCCGCCCGCACGGTCTGGGTGCCCGGGCATTGCTACCCGGAGTTCTACCTCTGGGACGAAACGGAAACCGGCTATTGGTTCCCGTGCCAGGCAGCCGGCGACCGAGCCTTCGGCGAGATCGACGAACAACGTCCGATCCTGCAAAAGGGAGATAACTTCCGCGACCCCGATCGCCCCAAGCAGCAATTGCGCTACCTGTCGGAATTCCTGACCGGCAAAGGCGGCAAACCAAAAGTGAAGTTCGTGCGCGAGATTGTGGACGGACCACAGCAGTAGGTGGAGTAGTTGGTAGGTGAAGTAGTGAGTAGGGCAGGAGCGTTCGTCTGTATCTGCAACAGCCGCAGCTACCTGTTCTCGCGCTTCGTTGGTCGCTTACCTGGCGCCCCTTCCGCTTCCACTTTGCTCATCACCAGCTTCTGCTGGTCGGAGTCGATCTTGTAGCCGAATTTGTCGAGGAACGTCTGGCCCAAGAGCGGCGCGGCGTTGGGCAATTCCGCGGGCATGACGACGCATTCGACGTTCTCAACTTTGAACTTTCCGACGCGCATTTCCTTGGCGAAGACCCGGCGCCCCGGCACGATGCTACCGTCGGCCATGGACATTTGCATCACTTCGCTATCTTCGTTGGGCTCTAAGCCAACCGCCTTAGCCAGTGAGTAAGGCAAGCAAACGATGCTCGCGCCAGTGTCGATGGCCATTTCATGCGTGTCGCTGGCCTCGCCATTGAAGACGACCGGCACGAAGAACAGTCCTCCTTCGCGACGGAGCGGGATTTCCTCGCTCAGCACTTTTTCTTCGAGCTTCGCGAGCGCTTTGACGCTGGCCAGAAATCCGCGCGAGGGGCCTAGCGTCGCTTCCTTCGCCTGGCCTTCGTTGAATTCCGCGATCAGCGCCGTGACGTCGCTGTCGTCGGCGAACAACTTGTACTGCGCTTCCGTTTTGCCCACGAGCGAGCGGGCGTCGAGCAAGGCTTGCACGTATTTTTCGCGCTCTCCGGCCGCGGCGGCGCGGGCGTTATCGACGGCCTTCTTCATCTCCTCGCCATTTTCCAGTCGCACAATCTCGGCCTCCAACTCGTTGATGGCGGCCACCATTTGATTGTGTTCTTTCACGTTCCGAGCATTCGTTAACTGCCGCGTCAGCGCGGCACGGCGTTGAAAGCACTCCTGCACGTACTGCTTGGCGTTGGCCGCGTGCTCTTCGACTTCGAGCAGTTCGCGCTCGACGACCAGCAAGTCTTTCTGCATCGCCCGGGCGTCTTTGAGGATCTTGGCGAGCTGCTGTTCTTCGGGGACGCAGAAATTCGCGCCGTTGCGCTTCAGTCCCTGTTCCTTGAGCGCGGCTTCGGCGGACTTGGAATCGGCAGACACAGGACCGACGAAGGCAACGCAAATCGCGATGACGGACGTCCAATGAAAAAACTGAGCTAGCCGCATCGATCAGCCTCCGAAATTTGCAATACGAGCAAAACTATCCGTTACTACTATCCGTCCAGTTCGCGCCGGTGTCAACGAAACCGTGCGATTCGCCGGGTTCAGACCCAATCGGGCAGTTCTTGTAGCGAACTTTCCACCTCGCGATCTTCAACAAGGCCTCCACAAACTTCCCGGACTATGAGTATTACGCCATCCGGACTTACTTGGTCCCAGGCCTCAAGGGCCTCGTGCATGCGCTGCAAGAACCAACCGCTCTCCACGGCGAAATGTTCGCGGCGTAGTTGATTCGCTACGGCCAGTCGAAGCGAGGCGGCGGCTGGTCCAAGTCGATGGCAGAAGACTTCAAATCTGGGACCACAGACCTGCAACGGCTGAGGGACGTACAAACTATCGAAGACGAATCCGCTCGACCAAAGGTCGACGTAGCGACAGTAGAAGAGGATCGGCGGCCGTGTCGCTTGTTCATCGAGGCGTTGGACGAGGTCGGCCACTTCTTGATGAACTGCCGGCGGCCATTGATCTGGATTCCATTCCTTGGGATTGTCGGTCGTACGCGCTGCTGCCCAGCCATCAAAGCGATCGGCGACGTGACGCGCTGCCACGCCGCCGATCCGAATGATGGTGACCCATTGAGCTGGCATGATCGCGATCAGTCCGTCCGGCTGGTCACTTCCACCAGGTGGTAGCCGAATTGCGTCTTCACCGGGCCGTGGACGACGCCGACTTCCTTTTTGAAGCAGACTTCGTCGAATTCGCGGACCATCTGGCCGGGGCGGAATTCGCCGAGGGCGCCTCCTTCGCGGCCGGACGGGCACTTCGAGTGCTTCTTTGCCAGGTCGGCGAAATCGGTGCCGGCTTCGATCTGGGTTTTCAGGTCACTGCAGAGGGCTTCGTTGTCGACCAGGATGTGGCGGGCGGCGGCTTTGGCCATGACGGTGAGCTCCGTGAGATTCAGTGTTGGGCGGCGGTTACAGTCTCCTTTCGCTCCGCGAAAGGTCCGGACCTTTCGCGGAGCGAAAGGAGACTATGGGCGACCGGCTACGCGGTCACCGCTTCGACTCTTGGGCCGCCGGTTTGAATTCCAGCGGCTGTCTGTCCAGCGTACTTGGAAAAATTTTCGACGAACAGCCGGGCCAGCTTGCGGCCGGTGGCGTCGTAGCCTTCGCGGTCGCTCCAGACGCTGGCCGGTTGCAGCACCGAGGCCGGCACGCCGGGGCAGGCGAGCGGCACCGATAGCCCGAAATACGGGTCTTCGACGGTCGGCGTCTGGGCCAGCTCGCCGGAATGGATCGCGTCGATGATGGCCCGGGTATACGCCAGCTTGATCCGCGAGCCGACTCCATATGCGCCGCCGCTCCAGCCGGTGTTGACGAGCCAGGCGTGGGCGTCGTGCTTGCGCATCTGTTCGGCCAGCAATTCGGCGTACTTCGTCGGATGCCAAACCAGAAACGCCGCGCCGAAACAGGCCGAGAACGTCGCCTCGGGCTCTTTCACGCCGACCTCGGTGCCAGCCACCTTGGCGGTGTAACCGCTCAGATAGTGGTACATCGCTTGCTCGGGCGTGAGCTTGCTTACCGGCGGCAGCACGCCGAAGGCGTCGCAGGTAAGCAGGATGATGTTCTTCGGATGCCCGCCGACGCAGGGAATCTTCGCGTTGCCGATGTACTCGATCGGATACGAAGCGCGGGTGTTCTCGGTGATCGAGGCGCTGGAGAAATCGACCTCGCGCGTGTTGGGGTCGA
>JALHLM010000527.1 GCA_022844585.1 Pirellulales bacterium
TAATGCGAACGATGATGATTAGGACGACAGCTCGATCACCGAACAACTCCGTCGCCGTGACGCGCCCAATCGCCGATCCAGATCCCGCCAAAATCGGAAGCCACAAATAAAACGGCTCAAAGCCCCTTCGCCGCGGAACTGATTCGGGAATCGGCGCGTCATCCTCGGGCGGCGGTCCGTATTCTTGTGGCGCTGCGTAGGGATTTTGATCGAACATGTTATCTCATCAAGTCGCTAGCGAATGAGTACCATCAACGTCGTGACGATCATTGCCAGAAACATTGGTAGTAGAAAGAGCCAGATTGCGAGGTTCGCCGCGCCGGTAATCGGCGGCGGCGTGCCGAGTCGGACCGGTCGCGGCGATTTGCCACTCGATTGCGGGGCAGCGTACGGATTCTCATTTTCTGGCACGCACATCCCATTCATCCTAACCCCAGCGCCGCGTAAATGCGCTCGTCCGCCAGCGTCTGGGCGATGAACTGCGTGCCGGTGAAATCGTGTGCGCGGCTGTGGTCACCGGGGACGGCCACGGTGTACATGCCGGCGGCGACCGCGGCGCGGCAGCCGTTGTGGCTGTCTTCCAGGACCAGGATTTCGCCGGCGGGAATCGCGTGGCGCGATGCGGCTTTTTGATAGATCTCCGGGTGCGGCTTGCCTTCGTTCACGTCTTCGCTAGTGAGGAAAAAGTCGAAGCGTTCCAGCCAGCCTGCGCGGGCGAGGATGTTGTCCAGGAAGCGCCGCCGGCTGCTTGTGGCGATGGCCTTCGGCAACTTGGCGTGATCGAGCATATCGAGCAGCCGCTCCGCGCCGGGCATTGGCGCCAGGTAAGTATCGAGAATCGGCGGGAAGGTTTCCTCGGTTTCCTGGAGCAATTCCTCGACCGTGGCGTCGAGCCCGTGGCGATCGATCATGATCTGGAGCGCGATCTGGCTGGGTCGGCCCATCATGGCGTCGAGCAGCGATTGCGTGAACTCGTGCCCGCGTCGGCGCAGCATCTCCGTGCCGACGCGCTGATACAGCTCCTCGGTGTTGAAGAGCAGGCCGTCCAGATCGAACACGACTGCCCGCAACAGGGCTTTCGGTAAGGTCATGCGAAGCGTTCTCCGAGTGTGCGACTCACTGCTCCCCGAGCTTGAATGTAGTCGATCTGCGCGAACGTGGGAGGGAGGGCCAAGGGAGCACACCGACAACTATGGGAATTCTTGCTACTTCCATTGAAATTGGGCCAGCGGTTGTTGTAGAACCGACCTCTGTGCCAAGAGCACAACAGAACGGTATGGGACGACGGCGGGTGGTTGCCCGTTGAACTGAACAGCCTGTCGATGGAGCGCGATTCCATTTAGGGTCGCGGTCGATCGGCAGGCTGTTTTCTTTTTGCGCGGCAGGGAGTAGGGCGACGATGTGTTGGGGATTCGCGTGGTTCGGCGCGACGCTGGTGGCCGTGAATCTGGCGGACGCCGTGGCGCCGGAGCTGGGCAATCTGACCGCGAGCGCCGTCTTAGGCTGGTACGCCTGGTATACAGCTACGCGAACCACGCCGGGCATGCTTCGTTCGTTCCGGGAAGAGATGAACGCGGCGCGCCAGGATTTCCGAAGCGAGACCGCGGCGCAGCGCGACCAGTTGGCCTGCGAACGCGAATACCGGCACCGAGACAATGCGGCGATTGCGCGGGCGCTGCAGCGGCTGGCGAGAGCTACGGCGCGGACTGCAGAGGATTCACCACGGAGACACGGAGGACACGGAGGGGGAAAGGACGTGATGAGTGCGGAGTGATGAGTTGAGGAAGGCGGAATTGCGAGACGGACGCGGATTTAAAAAACTGAAAACTGAACACTGAAAACTTCAAACTACCCATGAATGACATGATGTTGGTGCGGCGTTGGCCGCTGGAGGCCTGGAGTCGGTTACGTGAATTATTGCAGGTCATTGCCGACCTGCAGGACATTGACGCGCCGCTGACTTCTCCGGAAGGATTGCGGCGAGCGGTGGAGTTGGTGTTGAAGCTTGGCGAATTGCTGGGGCTGGACGCCGCGTGGCTGGATCGGCTGCGGCCGATTCTCACCGATGACGGCGTGTTGAACATCGTGCTTGCGGTCTGGCAATTCGTGCTCGGTGCGCGGCATGAATTCAGCTCCGACGACGCGATCCGTTGCCACGTCGCGGGCGCGGACGGGCCGGTCGTCGTGACGCAACAATCGCTGGCCGATTGGCTGCCGATCGTGGTGCAATTGATCAGCCTGCTCCGGATTGTGCGAGGCGCCCGATGATCCGCGAAAATGCTCCGGTGCGATTGCCGCCTTATCGCGTTCAGGCGGTGATGCGTGCGTTGTCGGAAGTCGTCGATTGGGGACTGAGCGCCTACAACGTGCCAGCCCATTGGAAGGACACGCGCGGCCAAGGCGTGCGCGTGGCGGTATTGGACACCGGGATCGACGCCGACCACCCTGATCTCGCCGACGCGATTGACGATGCGCGAGATTTCACCGCCAGTCGCTCGGGTATTGCGGATCGCGTGGGGCATGGTACGCACGTGGCGGGCACCATTGGCGCGCGGCGAAACGATCAGGGCGTGATCGGCGTTGCGCCGGAATGCCGGCTGCTGATCGCGAAGGTGTTGGGCGATGACGGCTCGGGCGCCAGCGACAAAGTAGCGGCGGGCATCGATTGGGCGTGCGCGCAGGGCGCGGACATCCTGTCGCTCAGTCTTGGTTCGCCGCAGGACGATGCGATTCTTCGCGACGCGATCGCCAGAGCGGCGGCGCAAAGCAAGTTCGTGATCTGTGCCGCGGGCAACTCCGGGCGGCCGAACTCGGTCGTCTATCCGGCGCGTTGGCCGGATACGGTCGCCGTCGGCGCGGTGGATCGCGACGGCCGCCTCGCGTCCTTCAGTAGCCGTGGCGACGAGGTCGATCTTTGTGCCCCAGGTCAAGACGTGTTGTCGACTTATCGCGATGGTTCCTACGCCAAGCTCTCCGGCACGAGCATGGCGGCGCCGTTTGTGAGCGGTGTCGCGGCGCTTTTGCTGTCGAAACATCGCGGCGCTGGTGGCGTTACGCCCGTCGCCACGCACCAACAACTGGTCGAGCACCTGCTCCGCACAGCGACCGACGCCGGTCCCGCCGGCAAAGACCCGCAGTACGGCTTTGGACTCATCAATCCGGATAGCGTGTTGCGAGAGTCTCCTGTCGACGAACCGTCACCACCCGGCATCTGGGTCTTCATCCCGGGCGGCAAGTTAATATCCGGCGCCTAACCGGAAATGCTTCACGCACATTTGCTCGCTCGATCGTCGACCAAACGACCATTCGAACTTCGTCATTCCCCACCATGCCTTATTTGCTCGCCTGCGCATTGCTCACCATCGGTCCCGCTGATGAGTTGCGCGCGGCGTTGGACGACTTGACGCAATTGCCCATTCATGAGCGGAGCGGCGTGCGTTACGCAAGCTTCTACGCCCAGCCGGTCGAGAATCGCGGAGAGGCCGCCGCGGTCTTGTCGTTTGTGCTGAACACGGTGAGTCAATCGGCGGTCATTGTCGAGCTAGAGGAAGTAGCTGGGACAGAACGGCGGTTGTGGCGCGTGCGTTGGGATCGCTATGGACACACGCGCGACGACTGGGAGCGACTCGCGAGCGAGGATCCTTACTGGCATCAGCGCTTGGCGGTAAAACGAGGCAAGCAACGCAACGCGAAGGAAGTGTTTATCGACGGTCCGTGGCTGCCAGCGGACTTGGCTGCGCAGCTGCGAGCGGAGTCCGGCAGCGCGGGCGCTGTGTTGCGGGGCGATTTCTTGATTGCCCGGATCAGCACGACGCTCGACGGCGGGCATTACTACCGACTAGCCGGGATCGCAGAATCGGAAGGCGCCTTTCTGCGCGAATTAGGCATCGATGCGAAGGCGATCGGCAAGCTCAGTGCCGATGCGGGCGCCAATCTGATTTATTCGCGTGTCACGCATCAGGTGCGCCGCATCGTACGAAGGCCGGGGCCGCTCGGGGGCGCGTGGCATACCTATGATGTGGAGAGTTCCACCACGGAGCGTGATCCGCTGCGGAACCCGTTCGCTTTCCAGTTTGATGCCGGCGAACACATCGCCGCCGGGCCGAACGGCCTGCACCGCTTCGCCCTCTACGACGCCCAGGGGAAGCGGCAAGACAGCGTGCCGGACCGGATTGCCAAGGACACTACGGATCCGCACGG
>JALHLM010000528.1 GCA_022844585.1 Pirellulales bacterium
CGGCTCGCCCGGGCTGGAAGGCTCAAGCTGCCCGCGGAGCCGGAACCAGCGCCATTCGTACTCTTCATTGCGCGCCCGATACTCGCACGAAACATGCTCCTCGCGACCGTCCAGGAGCGGACGCAGACAGTCCAGCAATCCGACCTGGTCCTGCGAATGAATCACCTGGCCCTGCGACCAATCGGCCGGCAGCGTGAACTCCTTCGTCGCGTTTTGCCGGGAGTACCCAGGCCGCTGCGCGGAAACGCGAGCCACCAGCTGCACCTGCCAGTAACGAGAGTCGGTGTTCTGCAGCAGCGCCGCCAGCGGATCAGGAATGAGTTGCGTCATAAGCTTATGGTAGAAGCAGGCGGCCCCCAGCGGCCAGTGCAAGTTAGACTTTTCGCAGCCGCGAATCGCTCAGAGATTCATCTCCGCAGCCGCAGCTCCTTGATTGGCTTCTTCGATTTCCCTTTGCTTCACCCCTTCGCGGCCATCGTACGTCAGGAACTTGGGCAACAGCGCTGCCAGGCCGAAGATGGCGACCAGGCACAGCAGGCCGCCGGACAGAATGGCCATTCGCACACCGTAGTTCTCCGCGATCAGCCCCATCTTGGCGTTCCCCAGCATCGGGCCCGCGAGGTACGAGATCATCTCGATGCTGGCGACTCGGCCGCGGAGAAAATTGGGAATGGTCTGATTCCAGATGGAGCCGCGAAAGATGCCAGAAATGGCGTCCCCAAATCCAGCCAGCACCAGGAAGAACAGCGCCAGCCAGATGTTCCCCACCAGGCCAAAGCCGCAAATGGCGACGCCCCACAGCAGGGCCCCCAGCGTGACCAGCAGGCCGTGGCGATGCACGTGCTTCGTCCAGCCCGAGGTCAAACTCGCGAGGAGCGCTCCTGTTGCGATCGCGGCGGGAAAGACGCCGACATACTGCGGACCATAAATCACCCCGAGTGCTGGATAGAGCGCCTGCGGCATCGCGAAGAACATCGCCGCCATGTCAATCAAATAGGTTCCCAGCAACTCCTGGCGACGGAGCGCATACGACCAGCCTTGCAAGATTCCGCGCAGCGTGGGACGGTCCGACTGTTCCCGGCCTGGGTCGGCCCGCAACAGGAACACGGCGATCAGGGAAGCGACAAACGTCGCCAGATCGAAGGCATACGCCACCGTCGAGCTATATTGCGCAGCGACCACGCCGCCGATGGCGGGACCAAGGATCGCGCCGAGACACCACCGCACCGCGTTCAGCGCCATCACCGCCGGCATGTGCTCCGCCGGAACCACCTTCTGAATGAACGACTCAAACGCGGGGCGCTGCACCGCGGCAAAGCCCGCATGCAAAGCCACCGCCACGAACAGCACCCACACCTGAGGTCGCTCCAAACAGGAATTGGCGAGCAGCAGCGCCGTCGCCAGCGTCTGCCCAATCTCCGTCACCCGCAGAATCTGCCGACGATCGAAGGCATCGGCCAGCGCGCCGCCAATGATGGCCAGAATCACCATCGGCACGAACTCGGCCAGATAGATGTAGCCGACCATGGCATTGGAGCCGGTCAGCTTGTACATCTGCACCGGCACCACGATGAAGGTCATCATCGAGCCGAAAAAGGAAACCAACTGCCCGATAAACAGGAGCCGATAATCGCGCGAAACGCGCAGCGGCGTGATGTCGAGGAGCATGCGTGGGTGGCTACTTCATTCCCTTCTCTTTGAGCGGCACGTCGCGGAAGGTCGTGTGACAGGCCTTGCAGTTGTTGTTCACCGCCGTGAGCAGCTTCGTCGCCGTTTCGGCGTCGATCCCCTGCTTTAATCCTTCTTCCAAGGCGAGGGAGGCGGCTTCCCCTTCTTTCGTGAGTTGCTGAAACTTCTCGGGCTTCTCCATCAGCACTTTCGTGCGGAGCAATTCGGTGAAGTGCTCGCGGAGGAGGAGCGCTTCGTGCGTGGGAACGAGGGCCGGTTGGTCGGCAGGGGTTTTCCAGCCGGCCTGTTCGATGGCTTTGAGGCGGTCGTGGACGTGTTCGATTTCGATCATCGCTTCGGCCAGTGCCGGGAGCTTCGCGGTGGCGGGAAACTCCGCCTGCAGTGCGTCGAGCAGGGCCTTGTCGAGCGGGCGGGCGTCTTCGGCCGATTGATACAGGCCCCGATAGGCTTCGCTGGTGCCAGCGATCTTAAGCACGCTGAGAGCATCTTCCTGGGGGATCAACCCAGCACCGACGCAAGCGACGGCTGACGCGGCCGGGCTGCGATGCTTGCCGTGGTGGCAATGGATGTAGACCGGCCCCGGCAGATCGCGAACCGCCTTCGCAAGTTCCCGCGCCCGTTCCTCCGGCACGCCGTCGTAACCGTGCGGCAGATGGACATACCGCAGGCCATACTTCTTTGCCCGCTCCACATCCGGCTTGGCCCCATCCACGCTGATCACCGTCACCACGCCGAGCTCCTTCAACTCCGCAAACGCCGCATCCCCTTCCGGCAACCCACCTGAAATCACCTTCGCATGCACGCGAACCGGATTGGGGAGATGCTGGGCTGTCAGCTTTTCGATTTTGGCAGCGGGCTTGGCGACGGGTTGCCCCGCCGGCTGCGATCCGCAGCCGACACAACCCGCGAGAATGACGAAAGCGAATCGCAGTTTTGTGGACATGATGAATCTTGGGCGATCGCCGTCGCGAATGAAGAGCCGCTCGAAACCAGTTGGGGTATTTTAGCGCCGATCAGGATGAAATGCCATTCGGTCAAACTTCACGGATTCGCAGGTAGCCGCGTTCGCTAGAACGCGGGCAGATTCGCAAACCCCGAGGGATTCCCCACCTAAACCAGTTCGCGACGGTGGTGATTGATCCCGTAGGGATCGCAGCAAATAGCCCCGGGTCGCCGCGTAGCGGCGCACCCGGGGTATCGATGACAAGAGCCGTTCCGACCCCGCAGGGGTCGCAGCAGCGGACATTTCGCCAACGTGCTGCGATCCCTGCGGGATCGGGGAACTGCTTTTGGGCAGTTAACCCCGGGTACGCCGCTACGCGGCGACCCGGGGCTAACAGCTGCGAACCCTTCGGGTTCAAGAGGCCGCTTATTGGCAATGTCTTGTGGACTTGTTAACTTATAGATGACGACAAGTGGGTCTGTCTGCGCGCAGGATGCGCGGCGTTTGGCTCGACCGCTGCTGGTCTCACGACTGCTGCTTCCGAGGTCAGCGCATGGGCCTGCAATCCTGGTTGCCGCCATCGGCACGTGTTGATCCTTGACAATTTGGTGGATGAGTGAGACGACAATACTGCACTGTTTGCGATCTGTTGATGCGCAACTATTTGCTGTGATCGTTATTAGTAAATAACACTTATGGAATAACAATTTCCCTTGGCCCCCGAGTCGCCAGGCCGGGGCGTCCATAAACGATCGTTGGTTCTCTGCAAAAACCCCCTCGCATGGGCAGTTTACAAGCGAGTGTCATCAAAACCGACTTCAGACGGCAAATTCCCGCTTCAAGTCGACTTTGATGACAGGGCATCAACAAGATAGGTCGGGGGGTGCTGAGAATGTCGCCTGCTGCAGATTGCCGGCGGAAACAATGGCGGAGAAACCGACCTAACAGAATCGCTGAGTCGCGATCCCGGCTGCGAACTTACGCCATAACGCTCGGGTGTTCGACGGGCGAGTTAGGTTCGACTTCCAGAGCCGGGACCACCTTCTTTCGGGGCGCTCCGGCGGCCAGTGCTCGACCCAGCGGACCCATCAGCAGGGCGGGCAGGAAGACCAGGTTACAGACCAGCGAGGCCGTCAGCAGGGCGATGGTTAGGAAGCCGAAGCGGAACGTCGGTGTGAACTCGCTGAGGGCGAAGACCGACAGGCCGAGGCCGATGACGCCCCAGCTTTGGACCATCGCCTGGCCGCAGCCCGCGTAGGAAAGCGAGACGGCTTGTCGCTGGCTGAGGCCCCGTTCGGTGCCGCGGCGATACCAGAGCAGGAAGTGAATCGCGTCGTCGATGGTCACGCCCAGAGCCACGCAGGGAGACATCACGGAGCCGATATCGACGACCCAACCGAGCCAGCCCATCAGGCCGAAGACCATGGTGATGGGGAAGATGCTGGTCAGGAACATCAGCAGGCCGCTGCTCCAGTTGCGCATCAGCAGCAGCACGCACGCCACGACGAGCAGCACGTCAGTGCCGAAGCC
>JALHLM010000529.1 GCA_022844585.1 Pirellulales bacterium
CGAAGCGGCCAACGTGCATCACAACCCGACGCCAGGGCCCGCGGATGGACCGTGGCTCTTTGGACACAACTGGGTCTGCCTGGCGCTGCTCTTGCCACATTCGCTGTTTGGCATGATCGCGCTCCCGCTGCTGTCGCGGCTGTATGTCCGCGCCATCGATGTCCCGAAGCTGTCCGCAAAATATGGCTGGGAATTCCGCACGAAACTGCAGCTCGCGCTCGAACAACTGATTGAAGTGATGGAGAAGCTGCGCGCGCTCGGCTCGCAGGCTGGATTCCTGGTGGTGTTCGACGGCGCGTATGCGGTTCGGGAGTTGATCCGCGGATTGCTGGCCCGCGGCGCCGTGGTAGTCGCGCGGCTGCGTCGCGACGCCAAACTATTCGACCTGCCGGTGAAGGAACCGAAGCGTCGCGGACGACCGCGCATCTATGGCCGCAATCGACTCCGCTTGGAGGAGTTGGCCACACAGCGCGACGGCTGGCAGACGGTCCGCTACTCCTGCCGCGGCGTGATGGTGGAGCGCCGCTGCAAAACATTCCTGGCGACCAGCCAACTCGCCGGCGGTGTAATTCGTGTGGTGCTGCAACAGCACGCGGATGGCAAGTGGGCGGCCTACCTCAGCACCGATCCCACGATGAGCGTCGAGACGATTCTGGAAACAGTGGCCGATCGTTGGGCCATCGAAGAACAGTTTCACGACGTGAAAGAAATCTGGGGCGCGGGCGAGCAACAGGTTCGCAACCTGTGGTCGAACATCGGCTGCTGGAACCTCTGCGGCTGGCTGTATACCTTGGTGGAGTTGGCCTGCTGGGACGAGCCGGCAGAGAACCTGGTCAAACGTGGCGACCGGCCCTGGGACAACCCCTCGCGCCGACCATCGCACGCCGACCGCCGCCGCAAAATTGCCCGCGAAATGCTGCGTCAAGAATTTCTGAGCGACCTACCCGCGACCGCCGAACAACTCCAAATCCAAACCAACTTCGAACGCCTCCTGTCCCTCGCTGTCTAATCAACACGCGATGAGATGCAATCACCTAAAGTGCAGTTTTTCTACCAACTCTGCCATAATCAGCCTTAGTGACGATGCTGGCGTTCAAAAAGCCAAGCGATCAAATCTTCGAGCGATCCCAAATCAATTAGATCGTCGCCTCTCTCACGGCACGCCCGCGTGAGATAGAAGTTAGCCAAATCACCGGGCTTTTCACGAAAGTAGTGGCAAAACTGCTCATTGAAGTCAGGGTGAATCCAGTCCAGCGTGAAGTAGGTCTCCACATCATTTGCGTCAGTGAACGCGAGACCTGGAATACCGAACGTAACAATCCGCTCTTCCGGTCTTTCAAAGACTACAACCAGGAAACCAGCATCGACGAATCGTTTCAATTCCGCAGGCACGCCGTATGTTATTTCAAGATCCTGCATTGCATCTCCAAGTTGCATCGAGTTTTCCATCGCGGCAGAACTCGGTTTGCTCGGATTCAGTTCTGTGACGGATCGCGAGCCACTTTGCGCCGAGTGCCAGTCGCCGCGACTGTTGCCCCTTGGTAGATCCCCGGTTTGTCAGCGCTCAGGCACCGCCCACTCGCCCACGTTCGTAGCTTTTCGACGGACTCGGCCGAAGTCCTCGAAACGGGCACGATGTTCTGCGCCGCGGCGACGAGTGGTACATCGAGCAAGGCAGCTAGACGGCAACAGGCTTTGACCTCCGCCCCGGTCCAGCCTTCGTCCTTGGGTAAGGCTTGGGCTGCATCGAGCGCGTACTTGGCAACGTAGATCTGCCAGATTGCCTGCCGCTGATTTGCGTCAGGCAAGTCAAGGAAGAAAACGCCATCGAACCTCTCCGCTCTTGAAAATTCGGGCGGGAGCTTTGAGATGTCGTTTGCCGTCGCGACGACAAAGACATCCGATTCGTGGTCGTTGAGCCAGCTCAAGAACGAACCGAAGAGCCGCGCCGATACGCCGCTGTCGCCATTTCCAGAAACACCACTGAACGCCTTTTCGCATTCGTCGAGAAACAGCACCGCCGGGGCCATGGCGTCGATGATCCGCAGAGCCTGCCGGATGTTGGCTTCCGACTGCCCGACTAGCGAACCGAGGAGATTGCCCACATCAAGCACGAGCGTCGGCCGCCCGGTCTCATTTCCGAGCGCCTTGCAAAACGCTGACTTGCCACAGCCGGGCGGCGATAGCATCAGTATTCCGCGTGGCCGGACCGATACCGCGCGGTTCGTCGGATTCCGCAGCGATCGCTTACAAAACGCCTTCACTGCCTCCAGGCCGCCGAGATCGGCGAACGTCTCGCCGCCACGATGGAGCGACAGCAGACCGCTTTTCTTCAGCATCTGCGTTTTCTGTTCCCAAAGCACATCAGCGCGCAGCTTGTTGTGGCGGACCAGTGACAGGCTGAAAGCTCCCTCAGCTTCATACCTTGTTAATCCCGCGGCCGCGTCCAAGATTCGCTCAAACTCCGCCCCGGCCGGCAGTTCTTCAAGCTCGGTGGCGATTCCGCGGGCAATGTCGGCGAGTTGCTCGCGGCCGGGCAGATCATGCTCGATCACGACAAACTGTTTATCGAGTTCCGTCGGCACCTGCACGATCGGTGACAGGATCACCACGAATGTGCGATTCTGCTTTCCGTGCGCAATCTGCTTCGCGAGAGCCTGCACGATCTCGGCACTTTGCAGGAACCGATGGAAATTCGTCAGCACCAACAGCCCGGGCTGTTCTGAGGCGGGGAACGATGCCAGCGCGCGTATCGCCGCCAGAGGGTCATTCGTCCCGGTATCAACGACGGCTTCGTGGCCCAGGAGTTTGAGTCCCTCCTCGATATTCCACGTCGCCAGCCGCCACTCCTCGCTGCGGCAGAGTTGGGCGATCTCGGCGAGCGCATCGTCATGTTCGTGCGATTCGATCCACAGCCCGGTAAAGCAAGCGCGGACCAACTCCGACAATCGCTCGGTGAGCGACATAAATGATCTCCTCGACAGGGGAATGAAAAATAAAGAATGAGCCGGCAAGCACTGCAACTTGCCGGCCACAAATGACAGACGAGAACAAGGCGCTATCTCGTCCCTTAGCCCGCAAGCTGCCGCTCCAAGCGAGCGATGCGCGCATGCAGCCGATCCACGGTATTGAAGGCCCGTTTGAGCCTAGTCATCCAGCGGCGCAACGACAGCCGGTCCGCCGCGAGCTGCTGTCGTTGCCGATCCTGCCGGCGCGACTGCGCGGCATCGACGATTGGTTCGGGTGCTGAGCGCAGCACGCGCCGACGAACCTGACTCATGCCTGGCCCTCCTTGATCGACTGGCCTGCGGACTGCTGCTGATAGAATTCCGCCGTGAGCTTTTCACTCGCGCGGACGCCGAGGGCCTCTTCCATGAATCGACTGGCCTGTCGGCATTCGCCGCCGACAAAGCCTTTGGTCTCGATTTTGCTTTCGCCTTTCGGCGACACAATGACTTCGATGATTTTCGTCAATGAGCACCTCCGGCAACCTGGATGGTGAGTTTGATCGAACCATCGGCGAGCGTCTGCTCGCTGACCGTGTGACCCTTCTTGCGAGCTTCGATTTTCGCCCGTTCGCAGGCATACGCTTGCAGAAACTTTTCAAGTTCTTGCTGCTTACCCCATCGCTCACCGAAGTTATCGAACTTCACGCCGCCACTGGCGACATCGAACACCACCGGGTAAGTCCACCCCGGCAGCTTCACGGTCAGCCCGGTTTCGGTGCTGGTGAACAGCTTCGCCGTCTGCTGGATAGGCGGAGCGAGACCTAGCCTTCGACAAGCCGCAGCAACCGCTGCCTCGTCGCGCACCTGTGTCTGAATCTGAACAATGTGTGACAAGTCTTACCTCCTTAACGCGTGGACTCGTGAGCATCGAAGAACAACGTAAGGCAGGCCGAGAGTTAGCCAGCCAGCTCAGTGCTATATGCCCGATTTTCAACGAATATTAAGGCGAAATCCCGAGTGTTCTAAGCTGAACACGGGAGTGGTCGTGAGACGTAAAGTTCATGTGGGGAGAGCGTCACCCTACTCCGTATCGCCGAGCGCTCGTGTTTGGTAACCTTTGCCACTTAAGATCATTTCTCTCCAGTGGGTAGAATCACCCGGAGTGCAGTGGAATGAGCCATGAGGATTGGCTCGGTGTGGCACGAAGTATT
>JALHLM010000530.1 GCA_022844585.1 Pirellulales bacterium
GGCGCCACC
This sequence comes from Pirellulales bacterium, assembly GCA_022844585.1. Classification (GTDB taxonomy): domain Bacteria; phylum Planctomycetota; class Planctomycetia; order Pirellulales; family JALHLM01; genus JALHLM01. The sequence continues at coordinate 10 of JALHLM010000530.1, forward strand.
CAGCGCGGCGGGTACGCGTAGACCGGCAAGCCCGCCTGGCCCGCAAAACATTCCGCGGCGCGGCGTTGGCCAAAATCGAATTCCTGCTGCGAACTCAAATCACGCACGCCCATGTGGGATTGGAATTCCTCGTTGGGGTTCGCCTCCAGGTCGATCCACCACTCGGCCCGCTGGGCAACCGCTTCCACGTCAGCCAGCAGCCAATTTGCCAACAACTTGCGGGCGATCATCGGGTTGTGCCGCCAACCGGTCCCGAGCACGCGCACGCCGGGCAGCATCCTCCGCACATCTTGAGCGGGGACGGAGACGATGTAACCGCCGTAGTAGGTGCGTTGCTGGACGTTGCCCAAATCTCCCGCCGATCCCCAGGAAACAAGTTTCCCCGGCTGCTTTTCGACGACGGGATCAAAATACGTCGGCTCCGAAGTCGAGGCGAGAATGGCCAGTGCAACATCCGCGGCGTCGGTCATCAAGCGCAAATCCGCCTGGCGTTCGTCGGCCGGAACCTGTTGGAGCAGTTGATACATCGACGGGTCGACGAAATACGTGACGGCATGGCCGATGCGCGGCGTCGAGCCGAGCTTCAAGTGCGGATGATCGCGTCGAAAGCGATCTGGATGTTGCTGGTAATACGCAAACACTTCGTCGCGCCACGAAACGGTCAGCGTATCGAGATCGATCCGCTTCAAACCGCGCGCCGCGCTGCCGTCGTCCGGATGGGCGTCGGCCAGCACTTCTTTGTTGCAAGCCACGATCACGACCGGAAACCGCGGGCGCGCCGTGCTTTGCCGGATGATGGCGTCGATCGACCCGGCCTCGCGCCAATTCGCCACGCCGAGTGCGAACCCAATATATTCGCGCAGCACGTCGTGCGGGATTTCCGTCCGCTTCCCCTGCGACAGCTTGGAGAGCTTGGAGTGCGGGTTTTCCATGTCGCGCACGGCGTCGCGATTGCCGTTCAACATACGGTCTTCGGCATGCCGGACCGTCGCGTCGGAAAAGCCAAAGCAACCAAAGTAGGCGGCCGGAATTGACCCGCTGCTATTGCCCGCGACCACGATTTGCCCCTGGCCGATCGCGGGAATGCGGGCATGGGCCTCGTGCAACACGCCGGCGTCGTAAGGCAGGCAGGAACCCTTGCCCTGGAAACACAACAGCAGCCGGGCCTCGGCGAAGCGCTGGACGTACGCCGCGTCGATTTCGCCCGCCGCGGCACCGCCGCTTGAAAGCAGCGTCATTGCCACAGCAATGAGAAACAAGGCGCCGCGATTGCGTCCGTTGGTCAGGTTCATGACTATTTCGCCTCCGGCGTCGCAGAGGCCGCCGGCGCGGGACCAACGCCCAACACCAGCCAGCCGTCATCAAGTCGCAAATCGCGCACCACCATCCGCTGCTCTTGTCCGGCATTGTTGAATCGCGCGCGGGGCGTCAATACGGCGGGGAAGAATCGTTCCAGAAGCGTCAATTCCATCGAACTCGTGGTCGGCTCGACGGCGATGTCGCCGCGTCGCTTCAGGCTGATTCCGGTGGCCGTGGGCGACAGATCGTATCGAACTCGCAGCGTGACTTCTTCATTCGATGACACCGCGCCCTCCGGCCCGGCGCCGAGCACGCGTAGCGAAACGTCGATGCCAGAATCTCGGAGACGCAATGCAACCGGCATTTCGTCCGCGAGTTGCACGACCGACGACACGCGCCCCGGAGGCAGGTTTTCGACGTCCTCACTGCGAAATTTGAATTCCTCGTTGAGGATCATCCAGAACGTGGCCTCGTCGAGCTGCTTGCCGCCCCACGGCTCAGCGAGGTTGTTGATCGCCGATTCATGCAGCGAAACCACGTAACTCAATGCCTCGGCCGGCACGCGCGGTTCCGGCGGCGGCGAGAGCGCCCCGAGTTGATCGTGCCGCGCGTAATTCGCCGTGCCGACAATGCCGCGCGGGCCGGAGCGGAACGCGATCGCCGCATCGACATCGAAAGCCAACAACGGGCCGACATAAAGTTGCTGAAACAACCCGTTAATCCGATCCGCGATCTTGCCGCATTCCTCGGCAACGCGCTTCTCCAACTCGGGCTTCGCCGCGCGCGCGGCGCGACGGTCGGCCTCGGGCAACTTGCGCGTGGCGACCTTCGCGACGACCCGCTCCGCCACGCGTCCCCCGACGCGGGTCGAAACGTTGACGCCCGTCAAACGTGTGCGGCTGCCGAGCGAGATCTCCGGGTCCCGCGGCGTCACGCCGTCGGCGTTTAGGTTGAAGAGTTGGTTCCCATCCAGGCAGACATTGCTGCAGGCCGACACGAACAGCTTGCCACGACAGGCCGTGAGTTTCATGGAACCTTGCGAGTCGACATACAACTTGAGCGCCGCGCGGCGATCATCTTCCGGCAGTTCCAACCGCGTTTCAATCGGCAAACTGCCCCGAGCCGTGATCAGCGTGCCGTCGCGCCGTTCGCGCACATCGATCGGCGCGTCGAACTGTCGAGCGCCGATCGCCTGCAAATACGCCGCATTGACGAAGACCTGGTGATTCGGCTGCGCGAGCTGTGCGCGGAGTTCTGCCAAAGGCCCATCGATTCGATGCAATTTCGCCAATGCGGCGAAATCCGCTCGCGCTGTTTCCTCAACCAATGCGCCGGCGGAGTCTGGATCGTGTTGCGCCAGCCGCCGCAACCGCTCGACCGCCGCGGCGTGCGCAGACTCGTCGAACGTCGCCAACGATTGCCACGCTTCAACCGCCTCGCGCAGCTCGCTCAGCAATGGCTCCAACCCGCCGGGCCGTTTGATACGCAAGGCGCGCAGCGTCGCGTCGTTCGCGACGGGCGTTGCCGCAGTCAATTCGCCGATCAACGCCTCGATTCGCAGTTGGCTGCGCAGAATCGCGCCCTCGGGCAACGAATCCAAGTGACGCGTCACCTGATCCAACGCCGCTTGCACTCGTTCTTTAGCCGCGACGATTTCATCCGCCGTCGCGACTCGCAACTCCGTTTCGGCCTGCGCTAACCATTGCGAATCGAGGACTTCCTTGGCAGCTACGGATTGACTACTTAGGCCCGTGAGCAGAACGCAAATCACCGCGATCGCCCGCAGCCAGGCCACGAGACGACAAAGTCGGTTGCCGGAAATCGGAATCGCCATGAGCACGTTCATGATCCGATCATAATCTGACCCGCCCGCCGTCGCCGCGACTTTTTTTCGTTCCAAACGTCCCGAGGCGAGCGCGCGGACGCCCCCAAGGGAGCATAGCTCCGCGGACCTCGACGCGGCGAGTCGTTACGACCGTCCCGCTCAGAGCGGCAGGCCCTCGTCGCAGCAGGTCACGTAGTCCCGACGCACGAATTCCAAACAGCAATCGGCGTAATAGTCGTTCCAGGCGTACGCAATGGTGACGTCGCGGCGATAGCTGCGGTTCGACGCGACGAACACGCAGAACCAGTAGGAACCGCCCCCGCCGCCACCACCGCCGTCGTTCGGTGGTCCGCCGGGCCCGGGACCGTTGCCGGGATTCGGGGAACCGCCGCCGCCACCCGGGGGCTGCGGGTTAGGAGGCGTGCTGCCGTCGCCGCGCGGTCCGCCGCCGCCGGAAGTGCCGTACGGAGGCGGCGTCGGCTCGCGGGTCGCCCAACCGTGCGAGACCCAGCTCCCGTCGTCGGGATCCTTGAAGTTCACGGTGACCAACGTCGACATGTCGTCCGTCACCGCGTACTTGGCGATCAGCTCCAATTCGGCCGCCACGCCCGCGAACACCGCCACATTGAAGCTGGCGATCAGGTTGCGTTCCTTGGCAGTCGCCGAGACGAGGAATTCGAATTCGCTCTCGTCCGGCGGCGCGGTCGGTTTGCCCGGCCAGCCAAACTTGATGGGCGGACCGTGCTTGGCCAGCTGATTAATCGGCGCGGAAGTGCCCGGGGCGTTCTTGGTCGGCTTCGTCAACTCCACCGAGCCGCTGCCGTCGCGATTGACGGTGACCTTGACGCTGCCGCCCCCTTCCGGAATCGGGGCGCTCAGGGAGCCGCCGCCCGCCAGGCCGATGGTAGCGCCGATGTTGCCGCCGCTCGTGGGAATGCCGCCTGAGAGCGTGGGATTCGCGTCGAAGCCGCCGCTGATGCCCTGCGCGCTGCCGCGCACCGTGAAGGTGAACGGTTCGTTG
>JALHLM010000531.1 GCA_022844585.1 Pirellulales bacterium
GAAGAGCGTCATGCGGAGATCGATATGAATGTTTTCCGAACTCTGTTTTTCGCGATATTTCGCGGTCAATTCCCTCTTCTCCCCCTTCCGTGTTCTCCGTGCCTCCGTGGTGAAATACGAAATGCGCTCGCTCTAGCCCAAGAGCCGGTCGATTACATGTCCGCCGGAGATGACTAACGGGCGGTTCTGGCTGTCGTGGAGTTCCTGATCACTTGGAACGCCGAGGCAGTGGTAGGCCGTGGCGACGAGGTCGACGGGCGCCACGGCGTCGGACGACGGGTAGGCCGCGTGACGATCCGACGAGCCGTAGACCTGGCCGCCGCAGATGCCGCCGCCGGCTAGCACCGACGTAAAGCAGCCAGGCCAGTGATCGCGGCCGTCGGCGCCTGCGCCGGCATCGCTATTGCGTTGACCCACGCGCGGCGTGCGGCCGAACTCGCCCGTCCAGAGCACCAGCGTTTCATCCAACATGCCGCGTTCCGACAGATCATCGAGCAGCGCCGAGAACGCCTGATCGGCGGTCGGCATCAGCCGTTCTTTCAGGTCGACAAAGTTGCGGCTGTGCGTGTCCCAATAGACGCTGACGTTCTTGATGCCATCGTTCGGCCAGAAGACCGTCACCAGCGGCACGCCGCGCTCGACGAGCCGCCGCGCCTGGAGCACCGATTGCCCGTGCGTGTTGCGGCCATAGCGGTCGCGGACCGTGTCCGGTTCTTGCGTCAGATCGAAGGCGCTGCCGGCCGTGCCGGTATGGAGTAGCTCGAACGCCTTTTGATAGTGATTACTGGCCGCGGCCGTCGCCGGCGACGCCAGGACTGCTTCGACTTGTTGATTAACCGAGTGCAACAATCCGCGCCGCGACGACAACCGTTCCAGCGAAACATCCGCTGGCATCTGAAACGCGCCGACTTCGTAATCCGTCGTCGAGGGATCGGCGTCGATCGTGAGCGGATCGAACGACGGGCCCAGCCAGCCGGCAAACTGGCCTTGGCTTTGCTCGACAAATCGCGGGACATCCCCGGGCACCGTCGGCCGCATGGAAACGAACGGCGGCAGCGCCCCTTCGCCACGTCCCAGCTTCGATAGCACCGCGCCCATGCTCGGCCAATCGCGGCGGAAATCCCCGGCGGCCGGCGGCGTCTGGCCGGTAAGCAAGTAGTGGGTCGCTGAAGTGTGATTGACGTCGCCATGCGTAACGGAGCGGACCAACGCCAATCGATCCGCGCGCCGCGCGAGCTGCGGAAAATGCTCGCAAATCTCTATTCCCGGCACGTTCGTGGCAATCGGCCGGAACTCACCACGGATTTCGGCAGGCGCGTCGGGCTTGAGGTCCCAGGTGTCCTGATGCGCCGGGCCGCCCCACATAAAGAGCAAAATGCACGCCGTCGCCCGCCCAAAACTGCCGCCACGCGGGGCTTCTTGCGCCGCGGCCAAACTCTGGCGCGCCAGCAACTCCGGCAGCGACAGACCCAACAATCCCAGTCCGCCCAGCCGCAGCAATTCGCGCCGCGAATACGGCTCGCCGGGCCAGGCCCAGGATCGACGGGGATGTTGGTGGGACGGCATGCGGATTTCTCGGAAGCCAAAAACGTGCAGGGCATTGTAACGTCTGCTTCGTCCGTTATCGCCGCCCGACATCCATCAATTTACCGACTTGGCAGTCGGCGAATTCGTTATTTCGCCTGGCCTGAATACTGGTCGCCCAAGACATTGAAAAGCGGTGCAAGTCGCAAGGCGCCGGCCGTACTGAGGTGATGGGCGTCACGGTAGTTTGCTGCGCCGTCGAATTCGGCACGAATGAGCTCCGAGGTGTCGGTCATCAATTCGACAGGATCCAGAACGATCGCGCCGCGTTTCCCCAATTGGTCGAATTCGGCGTCGAGTCGGCCGTTGCGCCTACGAAACTCTGCAAGTGGGACGCCGATTTTGGTGACGTCTTCACCACGCAGAACTGCCATGGCGAGCATTCGCGGGACGTCGTCCCGCTGTTCGGCAACGTCGCGCACTACGATCACGCGCACGCCTGAGTCGACCAATCGCTCAACGGTTTGTTGAAGACACGCTCCAAAGTCAGGATTTCGCGTGTAGTTCGCCCAATAGGCGGTGATGACGACAGATTCGACGTGATGATCGATCGCGTACTGAACGACCGCCTGGGCGAACTCGGGGCCGCGCTCCTGCATGCCGCCGTGACTAACATAGCCCAATAGCGGCGCGGTGGACGAATGGGTGACTTGAAGTGCTTTCAGGCCGTACCGCTGACACGCGGCATCGACGGCGGGGCGCAGGGACATGGCGTGACTGTCGCCCCAAAGTAAGCATTTCCGCGAAGCGGCCGGATCACCAAACACCGGGAGGGATCCCTTCTCGAGATCACTAACCTCGGCCTGAAAGATAAACTCCGAATCGTTCGCGGAATTGGCGTAGGCGTTCACGGCCGGGGAAAACCGTCCCGGTAGTCCAGCTTCTTGGCGAATGAAAATGCCGCAGGCGACGATCGCAGCGCCAGCGACGCCCATGGACAGAAACAGTGAACCGCGATTCATGACCAACTTCTTGTCGCGAAACGGCATTTCGACCGCCGCCCAGGACAATGTCGCCAGCGCCAACGATAACATGGCAAGCGACGCGTTGGTCATCCACGAAGTGTCCGCGCCGTACCGATAGCGGTAAATCACGAACACCGGCCAATGCACCAGGTAGAGGGAATAGGAGATCTTGCCGATGAAGACGACGGGGCGCAACGACAGGGCGCGCCCCGCGACGGTGACTCCGGCTTGGTTCGCCCAGATGAATACGCCCGCCGCCAGGCACGGCGCCAGCGCATAGGCGCCTGGAAAGGGCGTTGCCTCGTCGTAGGCGGCGGCGGCGATCAACATCGCAGCCAATGACAAGGCGCTCAGCGTCTCGCGCAAGAATCTTGGCACTGTAGGGAGCGCGTCGAACTTAATCGCCGCAAGCAATGAGCCAAGCAAGAGTTCCCAGGCGCGAAACGGAAGCAGATAGTAAGCCGCCTCGGGCGTCCGGTAAGTAAAGATAACACCTAGTGCAAACGAAGCGGCCAGGAGCACCGCGACAACGGGCAATATCAGCGATCTCCGCCAGCGGCTCACGGCGCAGATCGCCGGAGGGAAGAGGAGATAGAACTGCTCTTCGATTGCCAAGGACCAGGTGTGCAACAGCGGAAGTGTTTCCGCGGCGGGGCCAAAATATCCGGATTGCCGCCAATGAAAAATATTGGAGAACGCCAGCGGTTGCGCGACAATGGCTGTCCCGACCAGCTCGAAATCGGTGGGCAGAAAAGTCAGCCAGGTCACGATCAGGGTTGCGACCGAGGTCGCCAGCAATGCGGGGGCGATTCTGCGGACGCGTCGCTCGAAGAAATCCAGGAAGCGGAATCTCTGAGCGTCAATCTGGTTGAAAATGATCGAGGAGATCAGGAACCCCGAAATCACGAAGAAGACGTCGACGCCGATGTAACCGCCGGAGAGCCCCAGGTTGAAGTGAAACAGCAAGACAATGATCACGGCCACCGCACGGAGGCCGTCGATCTCGGGGCGGTATTTCAACGAAGAGGTTAAATGCACTGACGGGGCGCCGCTGGCACGACTTCCGGCATCCGCGCGTGGCTCAGTTTCGGTCATAGCGCACATCAGCTATTCTTGTCCGAAGGTTGCAAGGGCCAGCCCAGCCGTTGCCTTCCACCATGGTAACACGCAGCCCACGCGATCGCCGGGGCGGTTGGCACTATCGCGGGACCGTAGGTATACTAAACGCTTCCCAAAAATTGGCGGTGAGTCTGCGCATGGCCTCGGAGCGGTGGAATGTGCGGTTTGTAGGGCATGTGCAGGGGGTTGGGTTCCGGTACTCGACCGTGGGGATCGCCCGGGGCTTCGAAGTCTCGGGCACCGTGGAAAATCTTCCGGACGGAAGCGTGCGGATGAGCGTAGAAGGGCAGGCGGAGGAATTGCGCTCGTTTCTGGGCGAAATTCAGCGGGCCTTCGACGGGCACATCCGCGAGACGTTGGTGGATCGCCTGCCGGCCAGCGGTGCATTCACCGGGTTCACCATTCGCCACTAGATTCAAGCGCAGAAGGAACCACACTAGCCCGACGCGCAAGCGAGGGGGAGTAAACGTCGAACTCCGAACGGC
>JALHLM010000532.1 GCA_022844585.1 Pirellulales bacterium
GCGAAGCCGGCGGCGGCCCGCCGAGTGATCGCGTGATTGAAAAGGGAGATTTGGTGCTGTTGGACTTCTCCGTCGTGGTCCGCGGCTACCGCGGCGATTTCTGCAACACCTTCCGCTGCGGCGAAACGCCGACTGACGAACAGTTCCGGCTGTGCCATGCTTGCATCGACGCCATCACCGCGGCGGAATCCAAAGTTCGCGCCGGCGTCGCAGGCAAGGACATCGACCGCACGGTCCGCGACAGTTTTGCGAGCAAGCACCTGGCGGAAACCTTTACGACGCACACGGGACACGGCGTTGGCCTCGGTCATCCGGACCCGCCGTACCTGACGCCGGATTCGAGCGACACGCTCGTCGCCGGCGACGTGATCGCCATCGAGCCGGGCCAATATCACAAAGGCGTGGCTGGCATGCGCTATGAACGCAACTACCTGGTGACTGAGACTGGGTTTGAATTGCTTTCGAAGCTGAAACTGCAGATCGACGCCAGCGCTTAGTTGGGCGAGGCAGTATCTCCGTCAACTGCAAATCCGCCTGCCATTGCCGTGAACCGCATCATCCGATTGAAGCGCTCCCAGACTTGCAGGCCGTCGGGGCAGAAGGGGCGGGTGGCGATCAGCTGCGCCAACTGTTCGGGCGCGACGAATTCCCCTTGCACCACTTCTTCCGGCTGCAAGCGGAATGGTCCGTCGTGCAAGGCGCGATAGACTTGCGCTTGCACGATCGTGCGCTCGTCCGCGTAGTGAAACGGAAACAGCAAGGTCAGCGGCGTGGCGACGCCCAGTTCCTCCTGGCATTCGCGGGCGGCGCCTTCGTTGAAGGTTTCTCCTGCGGACAATACGCCGCCAGCCGCGAGATCCCAGTAGCTGGGGTAGATGTCCTTCGTCGCCGTGCGCTGATGCACGAAGATTTCGCCGCGCGTGCTGAACATCAGGATGTAAACGCAACGATGCGGTAGCCGCTCGCGGCGCATCACCGAGCGCGGCACGACGCGAATCGTTTCTCCGGCGTCGCTGATGATGTCGACCAATTCTTCGGACACGCGATTTACTTCAATTCGCGGACGCGGTTTTCGAGGGCCTTCATCAGGATCGGAGCAATGTCCGAGCCGCAACTGTTGATTTCGCCGTACTGCGATTTATCGCGGCCATACGCGAACGGCGGGACGTGGTCCCATTGGCGGCGCGGGATGATGTAGCCAATCTCGTCGTTGGCAAGACCGATCAGCATCTTCTTTTCGCCGGGCAAGGTTTGCATCACGTACGGTTCCAACGGTGCATCAGGATAGTCGGCGCCGGGATCGACCGGATCCTGGTATTGGCCGTAGACCAACTCGGGATAGATCTCCCCGGGGATGCAGGCCACGTGAAGTTCGCCGAGCCGCAAGCAGGCGATTTCGGTTTCGATCGCGAGCTTGTCGGCGGGCGTATCGTCGGCGGCAAGGTCGCCGACCGTTTCAAAATCGCCCGTCCAGACGCGGCCGGCGCGGGGCAGCACGCCGATTTTGCGGGCCATTTGATAGCCAGGGTTTTCGAGCGGCGCGGTGATCGTTTTCGCGGCCACGGCGAATGGCGTCAGTTCCGTCAATGTCGCGTCGTCGACGGCTTGCGCGGCGATCTTCGCGAACTGGCGCCCGTAGTATTCGGCGTATTCGAAGTTCTCGTCGTGCATCGGCTTTCCATCCGGGCCGGGAATCTCCGGCGGATTGCTCATCAGACCGCCGACCGTGCCGGTGAAATAGGCGACGGGGCAGTGATACTTTTTCTTCAGAGCCGCGACCGTGGCGTGGGGAAAATCGGCGGTGATTTGCGTGTTGTCGCTGCCGAGCGATTCCGGATGATTGTTGATCTGCACCAGAATGCCGAGCGGCTCCTGCGTGCCGGGCTTGTTGAAGCGAAGCACGCGGGTGACGTCGTCGTAAACGACCGGTTGCCGCGAATCACGCAACAGCGAATGATCCTTTGCCGTACCGAAATAAGCGTCGGCCGGCGCGAGTCTTTCGACGGCGTCTTGCACCGTCGCGGCACACGTCGTGACGACCTGCGTCAGATATTTTTGATCGACGCCGCTCGTGACCGGCGACGGGCCCCAGATGCCGATCACGTCCGGGCCTTCGTGATTGTGCGTGCTGGAAACCATCACGTAAGCGAAGCCTTGCAACTCCGCTCGAATCCGCCGTACCTCAGGCAATTGCAGGCCGACCAGGTCGACGCAAACCAGCGCGATCTTGCGTTCGCCGTCGTCGAGGACCACGGCCCGGGCGTAGAGCGGATCGTGAACGCCGGTCGCCACGCGGTTCTGGCCGTACCCGGCGATGTAGACCGGCTTGGAAATGTCCGGGGTGATCTCGCGCTCGGCAAAACCGACTTGGAGATCAGCGCGGGCGGTCGCACCGCAAAACGCGAGGCAAAGGAGAGTTAACGCAAAAACACGAGCGCGAAAATGCATGGCGAATACCGTGGGCGGGAAGGCGACTGTCGTTCGATGTCTGATTGAGTATAGCGTACTCCAAGCAGTTGCGGGACAGACGCTTAGAGCCGGAAGCGTGAGCGCCCGGAGCGATCGGGAAAAGGCGATTTCTCGGGCGCGCTCCGGGCGCTGACGCTTCCGGCTCTATTGTTGTTCGCCGGATACAGTGCGAATTAATAATCGCGACGCGCCACGTGCCAACAGCCGAGGGCCAGCATCAGCACGATGAAAATGCCGTTGTCGCGGACGGGGGTCCACTTGCTGTAGTCGCTGGGGGCGTTGAGGTCGGTGTCCCGCTCGACGGCCGTGCCCGGCGTTTTGTCCAATTCGCTGACCAACGACAACGTGAGTTGATCCAACTCGCGCGGCTTGGGGACGATCCGATAGAGCGGGTAGACCAGGAAGTCGTAGCCGAACCGGAGCCATTCGCGGCGGGGCTGGTAGCGGGCCTCGCGTTGCAACGCCGGCACGGAGTAGGTTGAAAGGCGATCGGTGCGATCGGTGACCAACAAGTCTCCCGCGTCGCTGAACGCCATCGCGGTGATGTCGCCCTGGCCGCTCACGGCAGCCGAGAAGAGTCGATGCTGTTTCGCATCATATAGCCAGGCGTGCTTGTCGCGCGTGAGGAGGGCGAACCATTTTCCATCAGGCGAGGCGAACAACGTGTTCGGGTCGGCCGCGGTGGGAATCGTGATGGAATCGCGCTGCTTGCCGTCGCTGGCGTTGAAGGCGAGCAGGCGACCATCCTCCAGGGCGGCGACAACGCTGTCGCCGCCGGCCGCGAGGGGACCGAGCTCGTCCAATTCCAACTCCGTGGTTTCGCGGACTTTGTATTTGCCATCGTCGCCGGGCTGATACAAATACAGTCCCGCGTCGGTCAGTACGGCGAGCTCGCCGGTCTTGTTGTTCAACGCAGCTTCGAAGCGACCTTCGATCGGGACCTCCGGCGCAACATTTTCGAGTTGCTTGCCGCCGCCGCGGTTGAAGAACGGCACGTCGAAGCCGGCGATCTTCGGCGCTTCCTTTTGTTCCTCGACCTCGCCGTTCCAGCGCAGAATCGCGCGATCGGTGACGAGCAGGAACTTGCCGTCCGGTTCGCGCAAGAAGCCCCTTGTTCCCTGCGCGTCGGCTGGCAACTTGAGCGCTTGCTTACGTTCGAAGTTGTCCGCTTCGGCGCCGACCCAAATGGTGGCCGAGCTGGCGAACTGCTGCATTTCGCGGATGTTGCGTTCCACGGCGACGATTCGCTTGTTCGGCGCGTCGTAGATCGGCCCGGCATACGGGGTCGGACGGCGGATGCCAAAGCCCACGGTTTCTTCTTTTTCCGGCGCAAAGACCTCCTGCCAGGAATTCGTCGCGGCATCCCAACGCCGCACCTGGCCCATTTCGGCGACGCTCATCGGCGTCTCGCCCGCGGTAAAGACCTTGATGATCCGAGACGGCACGACGACGTACGTATCCGCGAAGCCGTTGAAAATCGTCAGCATCCAGCCGAACGCCCAGAGCATCACGGCGATCACCACCGACACAATCGGGTTGCGCCAATACGCCCCGGCCAGACACGAGACGGAATAGTAAACGGCGAAGATAAACACGAAGATCGGGATCGTCGACAACAGGTGAATGTTCCACAGCCCGAAGCGCGCGCCGGCCAACAACCAGATGCCGCCGATCAAGTAGGA
>JALHLM010000533.1 GCA_022844585.1 Pirellulales bacterium
CAGCGTTGATGCTGCTCGGGTTAGACATGGAAGTCACCCGCGTGATGACGGTCGGCGTGCTGGGCGGCCTGCTCGGCATCCTGATGATGATCCCGCTCCGCCGCGCGTTCATCGTCCGGCAGCATGGCAAGTTGCCTTACCCGGAAGGGACGGCCTGCGCGGATGTGTTGATCGTCGGTGAAAAGGGAGGGGCGACGGCTGCGACGGTGTTCGCGGGGTTTGGGTTGGCATTCGTGCACAAGTTTCTGGCGAAGTCGCTCCACCTCTGGCATGAGGAAGTCGAGCAACCGCTATACGGCGCGAGCGGCGGCTTGCGCGGCGGCGTGTTGGGGGGCGAACTGTCGCCGGAACTGTTGGGCGTCGGTTACATCATCGGCCCGCGCGTGGCGTCGATCATGTTGGCGGGCGGCGCGCTGGCGTACCTGGTCTTGGTGCCGATGCTGGTGTTTTTCAGCCAGCAGCAGCAGACGCCCATGGCCCCGGCCGAATCGGGACTGATCAGCGAGATGACCGTCGGCCAGATTCGCAACAACTACATTCTTTATATTGGCGCGGGCGCGGTGGCCACGGGCGGCATCATCAGCATGTTTCGCGCGATGCCGCTGATCGTCGGTTCCATTATCTCCGGTCTACGAGACCTGTCGAAAAACAAAAACTCGGCGGACTCCGCGGTCGCCGTCAAGCGAACCGATCGCGACATGTCGATGTGGTTCGTGTTCGCCGGCTCGCTAGGCATGGTGGCCGCGCTGACGGCGATGCCGGACATGGGACTTGGGTTGAGCCTGCACGGCGTGGTCGGCGCGGTAATGATCCTGGTCTTTGGCTTCTTGTTCGTGACGGTGTCGTCGCGGCTGACGGGCGAGATTGGTTCGTCGTCAAATCCGATTTCCGGGATGACGGTTGCCACTTTGCTGTTGACCTGCCTGGTCTTTTTGCTGATGGGCCGCACGGACAAAGCGGCGACGCTGACGGCGTTGACCGTGGCCGCCGTGGTGTGCATCGCGGCTTCGAACGGCGGCACGACCGCGCAGGACTTGAAGACCGGCTACCTGGTCGGCGGCACGCCGAAGCATCAACAATGGGCCATCATCATCGGCGCCATGACCTCGGCGCTCGTGATGGGCGTCACCTTGCTGTTGCTCAATGACGCCGGCACGGTTTACACGAACAAGCCAGAGAATTTACCCAGCTATCGAGTGCCGGCGGAAGAACTCGCCGGTTTAACGCAGATGCAGCGAGTGGCCGGGCATCACGCCACGGAAGATCAGGCCGAATACCATGTGCTGAATATCGGCGAAGGCGAAATCGAGGGCGTGCAGCAGGGCAAGTACCTGGTCGACGACACGGGCGCGATCAAGTACCTGGTCGACCCAGCCATCAATGGTCGCATCAAAGAACACGACGACGGTACGTTAGTCGCGAACAAATTCGACGCCCCAAAAACACGATTGATGTCGCTGATCATCGGCGGCATTCTCAACCAGCGGCTGCCCTGGGATCTGGTGTTGATCGGCGCGGTGATTGCCATCGCTTTGGAGTTGGCGGGCGTGCCGTCGTTGCCATTCGCAGTGGGCGTCTATCTGCCGATTCATACATCGATGCCAATCTTCATCGGCGGCATGGTCCGCTGGGCCGTCGATAAATGGAGCGGACGCAGCGAAGGCGAGTCGGAATCCAGCCCGGGCGTGTTGCTTTCGTCCGGCTACATCGCTGGCGGCTCCTTGGCCGGCGTGACGATCGCGTTCATGACGTTCCTGCCGGCGGTCGTCAATGAAAAGCTGAACCTGACCAGTTGGCTGCCGACGCGCTGGGTTGCATCCTATTGGCCGGCGCTGGTCGCATTCACCGCGCTGGCCGCGATTTTGGCCTATGTCGGCCGCAGTCGACTGAGCGAGGATGACGCGCCGGCCGGCGACGCTCCGAAACGTTGATTGGCAACTTCACCGAGGTCGCAGACCTCGGCTACAGAGACTTCAGAGCACATCGGACAAGAATCTCTTTCCACGGAAAGGACGCAGTATGCGACGCATTTTTTCTTCCGCCCTGGCGGCGATCCTGTTGGCGGGGACTGCCATGAATTCGAATCTTCCGGCCGATGAAGGCATGTGGTTGTTCAGCAACCCGCCGCTGAAGCAGCTCAAGGCCAAGTATCAATTCGAGCCGAACGAGGCCTGGCTCGAACACCTGCAACGCTCGGCCGTGCGATTCAATAGCGGCGGCTCCGGGTCGTTTGTCTCGCCGGACGGGCTGGTGATGACGAACCATCACGTCGGCGCCGATGCGCTGCAAAAAATGTCCGACGCCGATCACGATTACATCGCCACCGGCTTCTATGCCCGGAACGGCGCTGACGAAGTGCCGTGCGTCGACCTGGAATTGAACGTCCTGCAGAGCATCGAAGACGTCACCGAAAAGGTGAACGCCGCGGTGAAGCCGGGCTTGCCGCCAGCAGAGTCGCAACTCGCGCGGCGCGCGATCATGAACACGATCGAGCAGGAATCGACCGAGAAAACCGGCCTCCGTAGCGACGTGATCACGCTCTATCAGGGCGGGCAGTATCATCTTTATCGCTTCAAGAAGTACACCGACGTGCGGTTGGTGTTCGCACCGGAAAAGGATATTGCCTTCTTCGGCGGCGACCCAGACAACTTCGAGTTCCCGCGGTACGACTTGGACATTTGCTTCTTCCGCGTCTATGAAGACGGCAAGCCAGCCAAGGTGGAGCACTACCTCAAGTGGAGCGAAAAGGGCGCGGCCGATCAGGAATTGGTCTTCGTCGCCGGGCATCCAGGTCGCACGAGCCGCTTGAACACCGTGAAGCATCTGGAGTTCATGCGCGATCGCGTGTTCCCGACTTCGTTGAACGTGATTCGCCGCCGCGAAGTCTCGTTGAAGAACTATGCCGACAAGTCGCTGGAGAATTCCCGGCAGGCGCAGGACGAGTTGTTCGGCTACCAGAACAGCCGTAAGGCCCGACTCGGCGGTTTGGCCGGGCTGCAAGACCCGGTCCTGATGGACGCCAAGCGCGCCGCGGAATCGGAATTGAAAGCCGCGGTGGCCGCCGACCCGAAACTCAAGGCGTCCGCCAACGTCTGGAGCGACATCGAGCAAACGCTATTGATCTGGGATGGGCTGTACAACGAAAACTACCTGATTGAAACCGGACAGGCCTTCAACAGCGATTTGTTCCACAAGGCCCGCACGCTGGTGCGGATGGCCGATGAATCCGCCAAGCCGAACGATCAACGGCTCCGCGAGTACCGCGAGTCGAACCTCGATTCGATTAAGCAAGAGTTGTTCTCCGAAGCGCCGATCTATCCGGCCCTGGAGACCGCGAAGCTGGCCGATTCACTCGGCATGATGATGGAAATGCTCGGCGCGAATCATCCGGTTGTCACCGCGTCGTTGAACGGCAAGTCCCCGCGCGAACGCGCCGCGGAATTGGTCAACGGTTCGAAACTCGGCGACGTGGCCGTCCGCAAGCATTTGTCCGAAGGGGGACAAAAGGCGATCGCCGAGTCCACCGATCCGATGATCTTGCTGGCCAAACAAGTCGACGCCGCGGCCCGCGAAGTCCGCAAGAGCTACGAAGACCAGGTCGAAGAGCCGTTGCGTCAGGCGTATGCGAAAATCGCCGACGCTCGGTTCGCCACGCTCGGTACCGACACGTACCCAGACGCCACGTTCACGTTGCGGCTGGCGTTTGGCGAAGTGAAAGGCTTCGAAGAGAACGGTAAGCAGATTCCGCCCTGGACCGTGATGGGCGACACCTTCGCGCATGCCGAGGCGCACGGCAACGTCGATCCCTTCAAGCTGCCCGAGAGCTGGCTCACGCAGCGCGGCAAAATCAAGGCCGACACGCCGTTCAACTTCGTGAGCACGGCCGACATCATCGGCGGCAACTCCGGCAGCCCGGTGGTGAATCGCGCGGGCGAAGTTGTCGGCATCATCTTCGACGGCAACATCCAATCGCTGGTGCTCGATTTCGCCTACAGCGACGTGCAAGCCCGAGCGGTGTCAGTGCATAGCGCGTCGATCATCGAATCGCTGCGAAAGCTTTATGACGCCGGAGCGCTGGCGGACGAGATCCAAGGAAAGTAGTTCGGCAGAGAAAAATAGAGCCGGAAGCGTGAGCGCCCGGAGCGCGTC
>JALHLM010000534.1 GCA_022844585.1 Pirellulales bacterium
AAGAGTTGGATTGGCAGACGTACGAGTCGTCGCGTCCGGCGATTCTCGACTCCCTGGAGCAACGCATTCGCAACCGGGGGTTGGACCTGCTGCTGTTGATTCGCACGCTGAGCGGCCACGACGTGCAACAGCGGCTGCGCCCGTTGTGCGAGCAGTTCGAGATCCCCTGCTTGCTCGTCGAACACGGTTACGGGGCCAGCCAAATCGCGCAAACCATTCGCAAGCACCTGACGCCGAATGCCGAGCGGGCCTAATCGAAGGCCGCTCGTACGAAAACTTGGCTAGCCGCGCCGATATTTCACAATGCACCACAGCGCGCGGAATCCGTCACGCCAAGTGATCTTTTTCCCCTCCGCGTAAGTGCGGCCCGCATAGCTGATCGGGCGCTCGTGAACGCGAATCCCCGGCAGCGCCGCGACCTTGGCGGTGATTTCCGGCTCGAAGCCGAAACGATTCTCTCGCAGGCGCGGGGCGAGCCGCTGAATCACGTCGCGGCGGAAGAGCTTGTAGCACGTCTCCATGTCGGACAAATTCAGATTCGTGAACGCGTTCGAGAGCAGCGTCAGCACGCGGTTGCCGACGTAATGCCAGAAATACAGCACGCGCTGGTTGTCGCCGCGAAAGCGACTGCCGAACACGACGTCCGCTTGCCCCTCGATGATGGGCTGCGCCAGCCGCGGCAATTCGCTGGGGTCGTATTCCAAGTCCGCATCCTGCACCGCCACGACGTCGCCGGTCGAGGCCGCGAAGCCGGCGCGTAATGCCGCGCCTTTGCCTTGGTTGCGCGGCTGCAACACGATCGTGAAGCCCGGTTCCGAGCGCCATTGCTCCAACATTTCGCGGCTGCCGTCGGTGCTGTAGTCGTCGACCAGCACGATTTGCGTCGGCAATCCGCATCGCCGCACGCGTTCGACGATTTTCGCTAGCGTCGCGATCTCGTTGTACACGGGAATCACGACGGAAAGGCGAAAGCCCGCCGGGATTCTGTAGATTCCCAGTTGCCGGCACGCGGCCACGCCCAAGAGCGACTCGCACAGCGCGATCCGATCGACGTGTTCGTCGCCGGCAAGCATTTCGGCCAACCGCCGCGCGACATCGGTTTCTTCCTCGGACGCGGACGGCGTGGAAAATGGATCGGGCATGCGACAAGAACTCGGTGCTGCGGATCAGGCCCAGATCAGCGTCATGGTAAGCGCGAACGGCGTCGCCGATCAAGGTGCAATGCTAGCAACGGTTTGCTGGCGCAATTGCGTGAAAGAAAAAAAAGTACGCGCCAGGTTGCTTGACAATCGCAAGGCAATTCGCACAATGTCCGCTGCCACACGTCGTGTGGAGGCCAGTGAAAGTCGACATCTTCTTGTCGACCTCGCGGCGCGCGGGCAACCTCTGCCCGTTTGAGTGCGACTCGCAATGCCCGGCGCGGAATCTTCGCGCTTGCAGTGCGCGCCGCAAATATGAAAACGAAGATGATGTCGCCTTGACATCGTGTTGATTTGCTGTGGGGGGCGGCGACAGTAAGGATCGACTGTCGGCGACTGGTTCGTGGCCTGGAAGTCCCCCCCATCAGCATTTCGGCCCGGCGGTCAAGGCTTGCTAGACGTCGCGGGGCGTCGACGCGATCCATTAAGATGGAACGTCGACGCCCCGTTTCGTTTTTCGCCCCATTGAATGCTCTCAATCATGCCTCGCGCGCTGCTAGCCCTGGGCGCCAATGAAGGCGATCGCGCCGCGACTTTCGCGGCAGCGCTCCAATCGCTCGCGGCGCAACCATGCATCCGTGAAATCGCGCGGTCAAGTTGGCGCGAAACTGCGCCAATCGGTGGGCCTGGCGTTCAAGCGGCTTTTCTCAACGGCGCTTGCCTGATCGACACGTCACTGGGGCCACACGATTTGTGGGAGCAACTCGCCGCTACCGAACTTGCCTTTGGACGCCGACGCGAGGAACATTGGGGAGCGCGCACGTTGGATCTCGATCTGCTGCTCTGTGAGGAACAAGTTATTGCTGACGATGTGCTGACCGTGCCGCACCTTCGCTTTGCACTCCGCCGCTTTGTACTGGAACCAGCGGCGGAAATCGCCGGCGCGATGTGGCATCCAATGCTCGGTTGCACGATCGAGGAGATTTGGCGCCATGTGCTGAGCACGCCGCAGCAGGCCGCCATTCTTGGCGGGACGGCTGAGGATCGCGCGCAACTGGCGTCGCGCATCGCGTCCCATCACAAAGCCTGGCCCCTGATCGATCGGGGAACTCAGCGACCGCGGTTGGCGATCAAACTCCATGAGTTTGATGATGTTGCCCGCGATGCGAAGCGGCGCGTAATCACGCGGTGGGATGGCGGGCTCGTCCTGCTGGTTGATGCTTTCAATCTGACGGATGCCGCCCAGGAAGCGGCGCTGGCGATGCAGGGGCTTGCTGAGTGATCGCACGGCAGGAGTTCGAACGAGACGCCTTGCCGCGGCGCATTGCGGGTTCTGCATGCGACATCCTGTCCCTCTCGCTGGCGCTTCGGGTTGGTGTTGATTGAGGCCGGTTCAAATCGGCGTGAAAAGGCGGTTCCAGACCGCGCATCCTTGGTGGCCGGCGGCTATAATCAAACCGGGGCCGCGACCACCGGTTGAGCATCTTGAGCACCATGCGACGATTCATCTTAGGCATCGTTCTGGCCTGCGCTTTCGCGACATTCGCCGGGGCCGACACGGCGATGTTTTCGTTCGATCCTCCGGCCGTTGCGGAGGCCGCCGCGGAGGGGACGGATGGATTTCGGTTCAGTCCCAAGGTCGACATCGACGTCACGGCGCTCGGCTATTTCGACCATTTGCAGAACGGCTTTCCCGTTTCGAAACAGCATCCGGTGGCGCTCTACGATTTCGCCACGAAGCAACGGCTCGTGCGCGTCGTGGTGAATACGGCCAGCACGTTGGACGGGATATTTCGCTACACGGCCATCGAACCGATGCGGCTGAAAGCCGGTCAGAGCTATGTTGTCGCCGGATATACGCCACTGGTTCCGACAAATGCGGCGGAAATTCCACTCGATGAACTGACGGTCGATTCCCGCATCACGTACCAAGACTATCGCTTCGCGATCGACGGGACAGACGTTACTTTTCCAAACGAAGTCCTTCCTCCGGAATTCGGCGTGCCCTTCTTCGGCCCAAATCTGCTGTTTCGTACCTTGGCTGACGATCAACCGGGCGACACGAACGGCGACGGCTCGGTCGATATCCAGGATTTGAACAACGTCCGCAATCAATTTGGCGCGACGGGCGATCCAATCCTCGGCGACACCGCGCCGTTCGACGGCGTCGTCGGTATCGACGATTTGAACGCCGTGCGCAATAACTTCGGGGCAGATCGGGGCAACGCCGTGCCAGAGCCGAACGCCTATTACTTGATGATCGGTGGCGGCCTGGCGTTGTTGGCGCTACTCGCCCGGCGCGGCGCGATGCCTTAAACTCGGCGGCCATGGATGCCACTACCGCCGTTCGCCCCGCCACGGATTCGCCCTCGCTCATTACCACAGTCGCGTTGGCGGCAATGGCTGGCGGACTGGGTTGGGGCATCCGCGGCCAGTATGGACACGAGACCGGCGCGATGATCGCCGGCCTGCTCGTGAGCCTCACGCTGGTGCTGCTGCATTGTCCCGGGGGCATCTCCTTGCGGCTTGCGCGCGCCGTCGCGTGGGGCACGATCGGCGTGGCATTTGGCGGTTCGATGACTTATGGCCAAACCGTCGGCCTGACGCACGACGCGGCCCTTGTCGGCAATTGGGAAGCGCTGCGTTGGGGAATGATCGGACTGTCGCTGAAAGGCGCGCTCTGGATCGGCGGCTGCGGCCTCTTCCTTGGCATGGGCTTGAGCGGCAAGAAGTATCGCGCCATCGATTGGGCCTGGATCATGGCCGGCATGATTGGGCTCGCGCTCGTCGGGATGCGCGTCTTGAATGAGCCGTTCGATCCCGTCGCGAAGGTGTTGCCCAAGATTTACTTTTCCGCCGACTGGCGATTCCTGCCAGAGGCCGACCTTAAGCCGCGCCCCGAGGTGTGGGGCGGGATGCTGCTTGCGCTCCTCGGCGCGGTATTGTACGTCGGCGTCGCGCGCGGCGATAAGCTGGCGCTACGCTTGGCGCTCTTCGCCATGCTCG
>JALHLM010000535.1 GCA_022844585.1 Pirellulales bacterium
GTTCGTCATCTTCTTTATTGGTATGCCTGCGTTGGCGATCGCGCTGAGCGTCGCCTCCCTCTCCCAACCGTTTCACGCCCACGGCGCTCCTGAGCCACGCGCGGTGCTCGCTCGACGGGTAGATCCCGGTATAACGGCCCGGCCGATCGATCGAACGCATGATCACCGTACCGGCCGAGACCACGACGCGGTCGGTCAGTTTGAGATGACCCGTCAGGTTAGCCGCGCCGCCAATGACACAATGTTCGCCAATGCGCGTGCTACCCGCTATGCCGGTACAACCCGCGATCGTCGTGTGGGCACCGATCACGACGTTGTGCCCGACCTGAATCTGGTTGTCCAGCTTGACGTCGTCGCCGATGAGCGTATCCGCCATCGCGCCGCGGTCTATCGTCGTGTTCGCGCCGATTTCGACGTCGTCACCGATCACCACTCGCCCCAGATGGGGCATCTTCAGCCACCGCCCTTCGTCGAAGACCCCGCCGAATCCATCGGCACCGATGACCGCCCCGGCGTTCACCACCGCACGACATCCGATTTGGCAATGCGCATAGACGGTCACATTGGCGTGCAGCCAGGAATCGTCGCCGATTTGCGCGTTCACACCCACGCGGCATCCGGGACCGAGCCGTACCCGCTCGCCGATACGTGCCCCGCGATCGATACTCACGAACGGGCCGACCTCGGCGGACTGTGCAACTTCTGCCTCCGGATGAATCGCGGCCATCGGATGGCGCCCCGCGACAATCTCGGGATCGGGATTCAGCAATTCCGCCGCTCGAATGAAGTAGGCGTACGGATTCGAGGCAAGGATGAGCGTGCGACCCGAAATCCCCGCGTCTGAGCGAACCACGACGGCGCCAGCGCGCGATTGCTGGAGAGCAGCGCGATAGGCGTCGCTGCCCAGAAAGGATAGCTCTTCCGGCCCCGCAGAGTCGAGCGGCGCGACCTGCGCTATTCGGGTCTCACGGCTGCCGATGAGTTCTCCGCCTAGGTGGTCGATCAAATCACCGAGGCTGACGGACCGTGCGGCAACACGCATCGGTCAACCCTCACCGGCATGCGACAGTCGTGGCGAATCGCTGGCCGACATGAGCGGGCGCTCGCAGTGCTGGATCACTTGTCCCCGAGCGCCTTGAGGACCTTGTCGGTGATGTCGATGCGGGAGCTGCGATAGACCGCTTCCTGAAGAATGAGGTCGAATTTCTCCGCCTCGGCGATCTGCTGAATGACGCGATTCGCGCGCTGGAATAGATCGGCAAGCTTCTCATTGCGGCGCTGATTCAGGTCTTCACGATACTCCCGTTGCGCACGCTGGAATTCCCGGCCCTGACGCGCCAGCTCCTGTTCGCGACGACTGCGTTCGCTTTCGCTCAGCGTCACGCCGTCCTTTTCGATGGATGCCTGAAGATCCTTCAGTTGACGCTCTTGGCGTTGCAGTTCCTGGATGCGCGGCGCGAATTCCTTTTCGAGTTCCTTGCTCGCGCGCACCGCGGGCGCCGATTCGCGATTGATTCGCTCTGCATCGAGGAAACCGATCTTGAATTCGGCGGCCCCGGCAACGGCCGGAAACAATCCCAAACTGAGAAAAAGCAACAACAGACGAGCGGCCTTCAAGAGGTATCTCCTCGCACTAAACACAGCGCCTCATCAGAAGGCACTGCCAAACGTAAATTGGAACCGCTCCTTGCGGTCTCCCGGCTTGTCGCCGACCGGCTGGGCAACGCTGATCTTGAGCGGTCCGAGAGGCGACACCCACAAGACGGCGACGCCGAAGGAGCTGCGGAATGCCGATCCTTCAAAGGTATCCGAAATCATACCTGTATCCATGAAGGCACTCACGCGCACTGACTTGTCTCCCGACAGGCCGGGGAACGGAAACAGAAATTCCGCATTGCCTACCACACGTTTGCTGCCGCCGATCGGATCGTCGTTGGTATCCCGGGCCCCCAGCGAATTGGATCGATATCCGCGGACCGAAGTCACGCCGCCCCCGTAGAAATTCTTGAAGAAAGGAAGCGGCTTTCCGCCTGCTCCGTCGCCTACACCCAACTCGCCATTCAGATAAAGCGTGTATTCACGCGATACGGGAACGTAGATCTGATGCTGGTACGTGGCCTTGTAGTAACGCAGATCGCCCCCGGGCAAACCCACTTCCAGGTTGGCCTTCTGATAACGTCCTTCCGTGGGGTAGATCAAGCTGTTGCGCTGATCCCGTGCCCACCCGATCGTTCCCAGCAGCGTCGTATTGGTGTTGCCGAACAGGTTTGTAAAGTTGATGAATCGCAACGGGCTGTCGGCGAAGGTCGTGATCGTCGTGCGCTCGATACCGATGCCGTAGTTGATGGTATCGAGTTCGGTGACCGGAACGCCGAACCGAAGCTGACCGCCGATGGTCGATGTGCGGAATCGCCCGGCGTCGATGGTCGTCGGATCCACGTTGCGCTTGTAGAGATCGAAGCCGCGGCTTATCCCGTCGACCGTGTAATACGGCTGCGTCAGGGAAAGGCCGTACACCGTATTGAGTTTGCTGGTATTGAGTTGCAAACCGAGATGATTGCCCGAACCGAACACGTTGGATTGGGTGACACCGCCCGACAAGACGACGCCTTCCGTGCTTGAGAAACCAGCGCCCAGCAACAGGTTGCCGGTGGGCTTCTCGGTGATCGTGAAGTTGACGTCGATCTGATCGGTCGTGCCCGGGACGCTCGGCGTCTCGACGTTGACCTCATTGAAGTAGCCAAGGCGATCGACTCGGGTTCGAGAGTTGTTGACCTTGTCCGCGGAGTACCATCCGCCCTCGAGTTGCCGCATTTCGCGACGGATGACCTCATCACGCGTTTTGGTGTTGCCCGCGATGTTGATTCGGCGAACGTACACGCGCCGGCCCGGATCGACGAAAAAGGTAAACGCCACCTGAAGCTTTTCCCGGTCGATCTCCGGCGCTGCGTTCACATTCGCAAACGCATAGCCGTCGTTGCCGAGCCGATCCGAGATTGCCTTGGTCGATTCCGTCAATCGCTCGCGCGAGAACACGTCGCCGGACTTCAGCTTCAACAGCTTGCGCAATTCCGGCTCGGGCACAAGCATCTCGCCGGCCATGCGAATGTCGGATACGGTATATTTCTCGCCCTCGGTGATACCGACGGTTATGTAGACGTCCTTCTTGTCGGGCGTTATCGAGACTTGCGTCGAATCGACGTTGAATTCGAGATAGCCTCGATTCAGATAGAACGAACGCAGCGTTTCGAGATCGGCCTGCAGCTTCTGCCGCGAATATTGATCGTGCTTGGAGAACCAGGTCATCAGGCCCGGCGTGCGCAGGACGAACAAATCGACCAGGTCCTTCTCGCGAAACGACTTGGCCCCGATGATGCTGATCTGCCGAATCTTCGCGACTTCGCCTTCGACAACGTTGAAGCTGACGGCTACGCGATTGCGCTCGAGGGGCGTCACGGTAGTCGTCACCGTGGCGGAATACTTGCCCCGGCTCACGTACTGGCGCTTGAGTTCCTGCTCTGCACGATCGAGCAACGAGCGGTCGAATATCCGCCCTTCGGCAAGCCCGACCTGTTTGAACCCGGCCTTGAGCTGTTCGGGCTCGAATTCCTTCACGCCGACGAAATCGAGTTGCGCGACGCTGGGCCGTTCGAGCAGATTGACGATGAGAACACCGTTATCGGCTTCCAGCGTGACGTCGCGAAAAAAACCTGTTGCGTACAGCGCACGTATCGCTGCAGCAGCCTTTTCCTCTGTCAGGGTCTCGCCGACCTTCACGGGCAAGTAGCTGAACACCGTTCCTGCTTCGGTGCGCTGTATGCCTTCGACGCGAATGTCCTTGACGATGAACGGCTCAAGGGCCAGCGCATTGCCGGAGCCGAAAAGAAGCGCGCTTGCGAGTACCAGACGTGAGAATCGCATTCTTCGGTTCAGTTGCTGATAAGCCGGTTCACGTCGTTGTAGAGGGCGAGTAGCATCAGGGTGAAGAGGAGTGCCATGCCGATGTGCTGACCGATCTGCATGGCGCGCTCGGAGACCGGTCTGCCCTTCAAAATCTCGACCGTATAATACATTAAATGACCGCCATCCAATAAAGGTACGGGCAGCAGATTGAGCACGCCGAGACTGATGCTGATCAAGGCG
>JALHLM010000536.1:0-655 GCA_022844585.1 Pirellulales bacterium
ACCCCAAATGGCGGCCAAAGTCGTGCCTGACAGTTCGACGCGTGCGCCTGTCAGGCACGTTCTTGGCATACGTCTTTGGATGTTATCACAGCTGACCTGATAGCATACTTGATGGCTTCGGCGTCGGTGCCTGACCTACTAGACTGTCACCGTTGCACTACGGAGGTTTCTTATGTTCGCACGCCTAGTGTTTCTCGGTTTGTCCCTCGCCGCGTCGCCCGCCTTCGCCTCCGAATTCCTTGCTGACTTCGAGGATGTCGAAGACTTCGCCAATTACGGCCCCGGTGCCTGGGCACAACAGCTGATTCAAGGCGACCCGCAATTCGCTCACTCGGGAGCATCGTACATAACCAGTTGGGCCGGTGAAGAGAATTTCGGCGTCAGCGTCGATTACCCAAATGCGGACCTCCCTTGGGTCTTTAAGAGCGGGTGGTTTTGGGTTGGCGCGGACAGCGCGACACTTTATTTTTCCCACGCTCAGATCCCGGAGTTTGTGACTGTTGAAGTTCCGGGACGCACCTGGACGTTTGTTGAGTTAAACTTGCAGACCAAGGCGAATCTCGGCGTCAATGTCAATTTGGGGGCAGATATTCTTCTCTTGGCAGATGATCTGTTATTCACGCTGTCTGGAGACACCGACAACGACTTTGACATC
>JALHLM010000536.1:665-4132 GCA_022844585.1 Pirellulales bacterium
CCTAAACAATGTTCGAAACAACTTCGGCTCCGTGGGGACGGCTGGCGATGGCAACAGCGACGGAGTTGTGGACATCAAGGATCTGAACGACGTGCGCAACGGCTTCAGCGGCTCCTCAAGCGCCGCGGTACCCGAGCCGGAATCTGTGATCATGCTGGTCGGAGCATGCATTGCTTTGTTCATCGCGGATCGTATCTGCCGACTCGTTCACAGCCAAGCCAAGTAGGTCAGGCACCGCCGACGGAGCGATCGAGCGCGCATGAAGGTCACCGCCGTCACACCCCAAATGGCGGCCCAGGATGTGCCTGACAGTTCGGCGCTTGCTCCTGTCAGGCACGTCCTTGCCGGCGCTGTGGACATCACGCCGGTTGTTGGTAGAGAATGGCCGACTGCTTCGGCGGCGGCGCCTGACCTACTTGAGTGACTACACGACATGTCGCGTATGATACAGGCGATCTTGACGAATCCGATCGCCGTCATCGGCGCAGCCGGGCAGCTAGGCGGGTGGCTGCGACAGTTGTTGGGGGAGCGCGCTCGGACGTTCGATCTGCCGGAACTGGATATCACGGATCACGACGCCGTGCTGCGCGTGTTGTTGGCGGCGCGGCCGGCGGCGATCGTCAATTGTGCCGCGTATACGAATGTCGATCGCGCGGAAGCCGAGCCAGACGTCTGTTTCGCGGTGAACGCGACGGCCGTCGCGCATTTGGCGGAAGCTGCCGCGGAATTGGATTGCCCGTTGGTGCAGGTCAGTACGGACTATGTGTTCGGCAACACGCCGGGCGACAATCCGCCGCCTTGGCGTGAGACGGATGTGCCGGCGCCGCGCGGCGTCTATGCGGAAAGCAAACGTGCCGGAGAGCTTGCCGCGCTCCGTGCGCCGAAGCACCTGGTGGTGCGCACGTGCGGACTATATGGACACACGACGCTCGTGGATCAAGCCAGGAATTTCGTCGAGGCGATTCTTCGCAAGGCCGAGCGTGGCGAGTCGTTGCGCGTCGTCGACGATCAGGTTTGCTCGCCGAGCTATGCTCGGGACGTCGCCGAGGCGATTTGTTGGTTACTGGACGTGGAGATCACCGGGATCATTCACGTTACGAACGCGGGCGCTACGAACTGGTACGAGTTTGCGCGGGAGATTCTCGCGTTGCGCGGGCTGAGCGTGCCGATCGAGGCGATCTCTACGGCGGAGTACAACGCCCCGGCGCCGCGGCCAGCTTATAGTGTGCTCGATGGCGCGAGGTACGCGTCGTTACGCGGCGCGGCGATGCCGCGCATTCATGCCGCGCTGCGGGCATATCTAACTTGGCGCTCTCGCGCGTTGGAGAAGCGCAACACTAGCCCGTAGCGCAAGCGAGGGGGAGAGGGCGATGTGTACCGCCGGGGATAAAACTCTCAACGACGTCGCCTACCCTTTGTAGGCGATATCGTTGAGAGTCTTGTCCGCGTTTTGTAACCGACGTCGACTCACCCTCGCTTGCGCTACGGGCTAGTGTTGACTAGCTGTTGTCGCCGTCTAACAAGCCGCCGAGTTGTCCTAACAGGGAGCCTTCGCCTTTGCCGCCGCCGCTTTGCGGGGCGTACATCAGGATGCGGCCGGCGAGTCTTGAAATCGGCAGCGATTGCAGCCAGATGTCGCCGGGGCCGGTGAGCGTAGCGAGGAACAGGCCTTCGCCGCCGAAGAGTGTGTTCTTGAAGCCGCCGGTGAATTGGATGTCGTAGGTCACGCTGCGCGTCATCGCCACGATGCAGCCTGTATCGATGCGGAGCGTCTCGCCGGCGTTCAGTTTACGCTGCATCAGCGTGCCGCCAGCGTGGACGATGGCAATGCCGTCGCCGGTGAGGCGTTGCATGATAAAGCCTTCGCCGCCGAACAGGCCGACGCCGATCTTCTTCTGAAACGCGATGCCGATCTGCACGCCCTTCGCGGCGCAGAGGAACGAATCCTTCTGACAAATCAGTTCGCCGCCGAGTTCATCGAGATGCATCGGGACGAGCTTGCCGGGATACGGCGCGGCGAAGGCGATCTGCTCGCGCCCGCCGCCGATAGCCGTGAAGGTGGTCATGAACAACGATTCGCCGGTCAGCACGCGCTTGCCGGCCGACATCAGCTTGCCGAAGAAGCCGCTTTGCTCCGCCGAGGGATCGCCGAAGACGGTTTTCATTTCGATCCCGCGCGACATGTACATCATGCCGCCCGCTTCGGCGACGACCGTTTCCTGCGGATCGAGCGTAATCTCCACATACTGCATTTCGCTGCCGAAGATCTCGTAGTCGATCTCGTGCGCGCGGCGCGTCGTGTACTGCGCCGGCGGCGGGCTCGGCGGGGCCGCATTGCCGCGGAGCGATTCACGGATCGCCGCCACGTGCCGCGCTTCGAGCCAATTGGCCAGGCCCGGCCCGAAGACCAGCGTGCTTTCGCCGCCGACCGACGGGAGCAGGCGAATCAATTCCTCCAGCGGCATCGGGCCGACGGACTGCTGATTCTGGGCGTAGTACCAACCGGTGTCGGCGGACATTGGCGTGGGCTCCGGGGGCGGGAGAGGAGGGGTGAGGAGTAAAGGAGTAAAGGAGTAAAGGAGTAAAGGAGTAAAGGAGATTTTTGGGTGGCGGGATGCTCAAAGATACCGTACTGGCGGAGTACGTAAATGTCGGTTGTGGGCCAGGTTGGTAGGTGCGGTCGCGGGGGAAATTGGGCGCGCGGCGGGGATTCTGTTCGCAGGTAAACACCCCTCTATAGGGATGGTTCGCTGGCTGGAGCGGGGAATTTCGGGATTTTTCTTCGGCCGGGGCGAACCTTTTTTTCCGAATGGTACTCTCAGCAGGG
The DNA here is from genome assembly GCA_022844585.1 of Pirellulales bacterium. Taxonomy (GTDB): domain Bacteria; phylum Planctomycetota; class Planctomycetia; order Pirellulales; family JALHLM01; genus JALHLM01. The sequence continues at coordinate 3,493 of JALHLM010000536.1, forward strand.
GTACCGTCGTATTTTCCGTCCGGAGGGCGGAGCGTATGATGGTAGGCTTGACGTGCTGAGCGGACTTTTTGGCGGCGGACTGTTTTAATCCAACGCTGATCGCAGGCACGGAGCAAACAGTACGGCGTCCGATGGTCGGACGCCGGGTGCGGCCCACCAACGGGCCACGGTCCTCGGGTTTTTTTTTTACCCTCGGATTCTCTATTTCGGGCGCGGAAGCGCAAAGGAGCGACCCATGCGTTGCAACACAAACATTACCGTCAACACGATCAATGTCATTGGCAATTGCCAGGACATCGTCGCTGTCGTTACGGGTGATGTTGTGCGCATGATCGCAGGCGCGCGCCATCTTGCAACGAGGCACGCCACGGCGTTGCCGGCACGACTGTGGAAACCGCTGAAAGAGCGTTCCAAGTCGTGGCTCTCGGAATCCTATACACGGCTCATGTCGAGTTCGTGGTTTATGGGATTCCTGAGTCAACCGGTGTGTGGCCTGCCCTGTTCGTCGTGCGGAACTGCGTGAAGGGTCGCTAGTCGACCCCACTCAATCCGCTCCTAACGACGAACGGCGGCACGACGACCGCGGCCGGTAGCGATGGTACGTACCCATCGTTAACCAAACCGGCTCCCGCGGTCTCTT
>JALHLM010000537.1 GCA_022844585.1 Pirellulales bacterium
TGAAGGAGTTCCTCAGCCGGCATCCGAAGGCCAATGTCCGGCTCGAATACTTGCATCCGCACCGGGTCTACGATGCCGTGGAGCGGGATAAGGCCGACCTGGGCCTGGTCAGCTATCCCAAGAGCTCCCGGACGGTCCTGGCGATCGAATGGCGAACCGAGCCGATGATCCTGGCCTGCCCGCCCGAGCACCGGCTGGCGAACGAGTCGGCCATTGAACTCGCTCAATTGGCGGGGGAAGCCTTGGTCGGATTCGACGAGGGGCTGACCATCCGCCGTGAAATTGACCGGGCGCTCCATCTGGCCGACGTCGAGGTCTCCACGGTGATGGAGTTTGACAATATCGAGACCATCAAACGGGCAGTCGAAGTTGGGACCGGCGTAGCCTTGCTCCCCGAACCGACGGTGCAACGCGAGGTCATGGCCGGCAGCTTGAAGGCGGTGCCCTTGGCGACCGAGGAATTAGTCCGCCCGTTGGGGATCATTTATCGCCGCGGCCGGGAACTGGCGAGCGTGGCCGAACGCTTCATCGAATTGCTGCGCCGTGAAAGCAGCGTCGGCGAACCGATCGCCCTCGACGGTCGCGAACACACATCGACCGGCAACGGTCATGTGTCGACGAGCGCCAACGGCGACTCGGCGACGACCAGCATTACACCTGCTCTGGTAGATCATGCGCCTGATTCCAACGGCGCCAGCGATACATCACATCCATCCACTGGGGCCGCGCGCACCGCACGCACGACGCAGCGTTTCCCCGCGGCGATGAGGAGTTAGCCATGTCCGACGCCCGACGAAATACCGGTCTCCCTGCGCGCCAGGGCCTTTACGATCCGGACAACGAGCACGACGCCTGCGGTCTCGGCTTTGTCGTTGACATCGAGGGGCGCAAGAACCACGCGATCGTGCATCAGGGGCTGGAAATCCTGGTCAACCTGACGCACCGCGGCGCGTGCGGTTGCGATCCGCTGACCGGCGACGGCGCCGGCATCCTGACGCAGTTGCCGGATGAATTCCTGCGCGCGAAGACGGAAGAGCTGGGCATCACGTTGCCGGCCGTCGGCGACTACGGGGCGGGCTGCGTCTTTCTGCCGCAAGAGCAGGAAGAACGCGAGCATTGCCAGCGCCGGCTCGAAGCGTTGATCGCGGAAGAAGGACAAACGCCGCTCGGCTGGCGCGAAGTGCCGATCGACAACCGCTGCATCGGCCATACCGCGCGCGACGTGGAACCATTCATCGTGCAGGTGTTTGTCGCCCGCGGCGAGAAAACGCCGCCGGAGATGTTCGAGTGGAAGCTGTACGTCATCCGCAAACGGTTGGAACGCGAGATTCGCGAGAGCGGCCTGTCGCAGAAGAAGTACTGCTACCTGCCGAGCCTGTCCAGCCGCGTGATGATTTACAAGGGCTTGATGCTGGCCGATCAGGTCGAACGGTTCTACGCCGATCTGGCCGATGAGCGATTCAAATCGGCGCTCGCGCTCGTGCATCAACGCTACAGCACGAATACGTTCCCGACGTGGGACCTCGCGCAACCGCTCCGGTATCTCGCCCATAACGGCGAGATCAACACCGTCCGCGGCAATCGCAACTGGATGCGGGCCCGCGAGAGCATGTTGGCCAGCGAAAAGTACGGCGCGGACCTGAAGAAAATCTTCCCGGTCTGCACGCCGAACGTCAGCGACTCCGCCACGTTCGACAATGTGCTCGAACTGCTGGTGATGACCGGCCGTTCGCTGGTGCAGGCGATGTCGATGCTAATCCCGGAGCCGTGGGCCGGGCATGAAAGCATGTCGGATGAGAAGAAGGCCTACTACGAATATCAGGCCTGTCTGATGGAACCTTGGGACGGCCCGGCGTCGATGGCATTCACCGACGGCACCGTGATCGGCGCGGTGCTGGACCGCAATGGGCTGCGTCCTAGCCGTTACACGGTCACCAAAGGCGGCCTCGTGATCATGGCCTCCGAGACCGGCGTGTTGAGTATCCCGCCGGAAGACGTGGTGGAAAAAGGCCGCCTGCGTCCCGGGCGGATGTTCATGGTCGATACCGCGCAGAAGCGAATCATCGACGACGCGGAACTGAAACGTTCACTCGCATCGCGGCATCCGTATCGCCAATGGATCACCGAGCGGCAGAAGTCACTCGCCACGTTGCCGGAGCCGGCGCATGTCAACGGCCATGTCGATCAACCGCTGCGCCGCTTGCAACGCACCTTCGGATACACGATCGAGGACTTGAAGATCCTCATGGGCCCGATGGCCATCGACGGCGCGGAGACGATCGGCTCGATGGGGAACGACGCGCCGCTGGCCGTGCTCTCCGATCGCCCGCAATTGCTTTACAACTATTTTAAGCAACTCTTCGCGCAGGTCACCAACCCGCCGCTCGACGCGATTCGTGAGGAGATCATCACGTCGATGGTCACCACGATCGGCTCGGAAGGCAATTTGCTCGACGAGACACCGGATCAGTGCGAATTGCTCCGCTTGGAAACGCCCTTCATCGACAATCGCGAGCTGGAAAAGATCAAGTCGCTCAACGCCGGCCGCTTGAAGAGCCGCGTATTGTCGATGCTCTTCCCGCGTTCGGCCGGTCCCGAGGGGCTCGAAAAGCGGATGCAGGAATTACGGGCTGAAGCGTCGCAAGCGATTCGGGAAGGGATCACCATCTTGATCCTTTCCGACCGTGGCGTGAACGCCGAGATGGTGCCGATTCCGGCGCTGTTGGCCACGAGCGGCGTGCATCATCATTTAGTGCGCGAGGAAACCCGCACGCATTGCGGCCTCGTCGTCGAAACCGGCGAAGCCCGCGAGGTGCATCACTTCGCGCTGTTGACTGGTTATGGCGCTGGCGCGGTGAATCCGTATCTGGCGCTCGAAACGCTGGAGCAGATGCAGGCCGAGGGTTACATCCCGAAGGAATTGAAGCGCGAGAAGCTGGAAAAGAATTTCCTCAAGGCCGCCAAGAAGGGCGTGCTCAAGGTCGCGTCGAAGATGGGCATCTCGACGCAGCAAAGCTACCGCGGCGCGCAGATCTTCGAGGCGATCGGCCTCAACAGCACGCTGGTGAACGAATACTTCACCTGGACGGCGAGCCGCATCGAAGGGATCAGCATCGAAACGATCGCGGAAGAGACGCTGCGCCGCCACGAGTACGCCTTCCCGCGCACGGAAGTGGCGTCGCTGCTGGACCTCGACGTCGGCGGACAATACCAATGGCGCCGCAAAGGGGAAGCGCACATGCTTAACCCCGAGGTGGTCGCCAAGCTGCAAATCGCCACGCGCTTGAACAGCAAGGCGGACTTCGAACAGTACTGCAAATTGATCGACCATCAAGAGAAGCAACTGCTCACGCTGCGCGGCCTGTTGGCGTTCAAGCAGGGGAAGCCCGTTCCGCTCGACGAAGTCGAGCCGGCGAAAGAAATCGTCAAGCGTTTCGCTACCGGCGCGATGTCGTACGGCTCGATTTCGAAGGAGGCGCACGAGACGCTGGCCATCGCGATGAACCGTATCGGCGGGAAGAGCAATACCGGCGAAGGGGGCGAGGATCCCGCGCGCTACACGCCCGACGCGAACGGCGATATTCGTTCCAGCGCCATTAAGCAGGTCGCCAGCGGGCGCTTCGGCGTGACGGCGGAATACCTGACGAGCGCCAAGGAACTGCAAATCAAGATGGCCCAAGGCGCGAAGCCCGGCGAGGGCGGGCAGCTGCCGGGCCACAAAGTTGACAAAGAAATCGGCCGCATTCGCCACAGCACGCCGGGCGTGGGCCTCATCTCCCCGCCGCCCCATCATGACATCTATTCGATCGAGGATCTCTCGCAGTTGATCCACGATTTGAAGAACGCCAATCGCGCCGCGCGCGTCAGCGTCAAACTCGTCGCCGAAGTCGGCGTGGGCACCGTCGCGGCCGGCGTCTCGAAGGGTAAGTCGGACGTCGTGCTGATCTCAGGTCACGATGGCGGCACCGGCGCGAGTCCGCAGACGTCGATCAAGCACGCGGGCCTGCCGTGGGAACTTGGGCTCGCCGAGACGCACCAGGTGCTGGTGATGAACGACCTGCGGAGCCGCATTGTTGTGCAGACCGACGGCATGTTGCGCACGCCGCGCGACTTGATCATCGCCACGATGC
>JALHLM010000538.1 GCA_022844585.1 Pirellulales bacterium
GAGTACCGCGGCATCCCCGGCTACGAGGGCATCGGCACGCTGCTCACCATCCACAACATGGCCTTCCAAGGCATGTTCTGGCACTGGGACATGCTGCTGACTGGGCTCGATTGGCAATTCTTCGATTGGCAGCGGATGGAATTTTACGGCAAGCTCAACTTGCTGAAATCAGGCCTCGTCTTCGCCGATGCGCTCAATACCGTGAGCCCGCGCTATTCCGAGGAAATCCAGTCCGCGCCCTTGGGCTGCGGTTTAGAAGGCGTGCTACAACAGCGCCGCGGGGTGTTGACGGGTATCATCAACGGCGTCGACTACCGCGAGTGGGATCCTTCGACCGATACGAACTTGTCGGCGCGCTTCTCAGTCGAAACCGCCGCCGCCGGCAAGGCCGCCAACAAAGCGGCGTTGCAGCGCGAGCTGAAATTGCCGGAATCGCCCGGCGCGCCGATGTTGGGATTCGTCGGCCGCCTGACGGAACAAAAGGGCATCGACCTCGTCGCTTCCGTGATGCAGGAATGGCTCAGCACGCAAAACGTGCAATGGGTCATCCTCGGCACCGGCGAATCAAAGTACCACGACCTGTTCAGCATGCTGGCGCAACGCTATCCGCAACGCGTCAGCACGACGCTACAGTTCGATAACGCACTTGCCCACCGCATCGAGGCCGCGTCGGACATGTTCCTGATGCCGAGCCGCTTCGAGCCGTGCGGGCTCAACCAGCTCTACAGCCTGAAATACGGCGCCGTCCCGGTGGTTCGCGCACCGGCGGACTCGCGGATACGATCACGAATCTCACCAGCGAAACGCTCGCCAATCGCACGGCCAACGGATTCCGCTTCGTCGAGTACAGCCCCATGGCCCTCCGCGAAGCACTGGAACGGGCGCTCACGGCCTACGCCCATCCGGATCTCTGGTCGCAACTCGTGGCCAACGGCATGAAGCAAGATTGGTCCTGGTCGCGCAGCGCGCGCGACTACGTCGATCTCTACGAATCGACCCTCAGCCGCGTGCGGAGGACCGTGCCGGTGTGAGGCGGGGAGTAGTAAAGGAGTAGAGGAGCATAGGAGTAAAGAAGTAAGGGAGTACAGGATGAGGCGCGGGACAATGTAGGGAAACAGGCAACACACGGATCGGAAACTACTTTACTCCCCTTCTCCTTTACTCCTCCGCCTCCTCCCCTCATGCACGACGTCTCGCTCGCGATCATCTGGCACCAGCACCAGCCGTACTATCCAGATGACATCGGTCAGGACAACCCCATGCCTTGGGTGCGCTTGCACGCCACCAAGGACTATTGGGGCATGGCGATGTTGCTCAAGGAGATCCCTGAGTTTCATTGCACGATCAACCTCGTGCCGAGCTTGCTGGCGCAATTGCTGGCGTATCTCGAAGGGCACGAAGATCATCACCTGCGCGTGTCACGGCTGCCGGCCGACGGTCTGGCCGAAGCCGACATGCACTACCTGCTCGACAATTTCTTCATGGTCCATCCGGACCATATGATTCGCCCCTACGCGCGCTATCACGAGCTCTACCGCAAGCGCGGGATGGGCGTCGACGGCGCCGCGCGTGCGGCCAAGCGATTCAATCGCCAGGATATCATCGACCTCCAAGTCTGGTCGAACCTGACCTGGATTCATCCGCTGGCCTTCGAGCAAGACAAAGAGCTCCGCGCCTTCCGCGAGCAAGGCAAGCAGTGGAGCGAAGATGAAAAGGCCTGGCTGCTCAGAAAGCAGATGGCGCTGTTGGCCGAAGTCGTCCCGTTGCATCGCGAGTTGATGGAACGCGGCCAGTTGGAACTGACCACCACGCCGTTCTACCATCCGATCCTGCCGTTGCTCTGGGACAAACGCCAAGCGCGCCGCGCGATGCCCGACGTACATCTGCCGAAGCATCTGGAAGGCTATCCGGAGGACGCGCAGAAGCACATCGAGATGGCGGTCGCCTATCACGAGGAACATTTCGGCGTCAAACCGCGCGGGATGTGGCCCTCCGAAGGCTCGGTCTGCGAGCCGATGATCGGCTCGGTCGCCAAGGCCGGCATCGATTGGATCGCCACCGACGAAGAGATTCTGTCCTGCTCGACGGACGGCTGGGTTTCCCGCGATGGGCACGGTTACCTGCGCAATCCGCACATGCTCTATCGTCCCTGGAAGCTCGAACAGGGGGGCAAAGACCTCCAGATCGTTTTCCGCGATCACGCGATGAGCGATCAGATCGGCTTCCACTACCAGCGGTTCCACACCGATCACGCGGTCAACGATTTCATCGGCAAGCTGGAAGCCATCGGCAACGCCACGCACGAAAACGCGGGGCATCGGCCGTCGTTGGTCAACATCATCCTCGACGGCGAGAACTGCTGGGAGTATTACCACAACGCCGGCGTCGATTTCCTGCGGCAACTGTATCGCCGCGTGGCGTCGCATCCCAAGATCACGCCGACGCGCGTCTGCGACTACATCGATCGGCACCCGGCCACCGACAAGATCGGGCACCTATTCCCGGGCAGTTGGATTCAACACAACTTCGGGATCTGGATCGGTCACCACGAGTGCAACCGCGCTTGGGATCTGCTGTTCGAGACGCGGCATCACTTGAAACAAGCCGAGGCCTCTGGCGAGAAGACCGCAGAACAGTTGCAATTGGCCTGGCGCGAGCTGTATATCGCCGAGGGAAGCGACTGGTTCTGGTGGTTCGGCGATTCGCATTCCAGTGCGCAGGACGCGGTCTTCGATCGCCTGTTTCGTAAGCACTTGCAGAACATCTACCAGGTGCTCGGCGACCAGATTCCCACGGAGTTGCTGCGCCCGATTAGCCAGGGGCATCAGCAGGCCCGGATGCATAGCGAGCCCACCGGCTTGCTCTCCGTCAAAGTCGACGGTCGCCAGACCTATTTCGAGTGGCTCAACGCCGGGCATTACCGCGCCAGCGGGTCGCGCGGCACGATGTCGATGCAAACCGACAGCATCATCACGGACCTGCGCTTTGGTTTCGACACCAAACGGCTGCTCGTCCGCTGCGATCTGCGGGGCGGCATCGCCCGAGAGCAGTTGGCCGACGTCTCCGCCATCCGCGTCGTCTTCCTGCAACCGGAAGGGTTCGAGCTGATTATTTCGCACCCCGACTGGGCGGAACCGATTTTGCAGTTGTATCACCAGGACGTCCCGGTGGCGGAATCGGGCGTGGCCGCGTCGACCGATCGCATCGTCGAAATGGCCATCCCGCTCCAAACGCTGGGCCTCTCGACCGACGACCCCGTCCAGTTCTACCTAGAACTGCTGCAGACCGAACAATCGCTGGAACGCTCGCCGGTGGAAGGCGCCATTGAAACGACCGTCCCGTCACCGGAATTCGAACTGGTGATGTGGCAAGCGTGAGGAAAATGCAGAATGATGAATGATGAATGCAGAGCCGTGGAACACGTCCGTTCATCATTCTGCATTCAACATTCACACGACTAGACAGGCCCTGATTTTCATCAACTATGCCGGATTTACGCAAAGACCCCATCGTTGGCCGCTGGGTGATTGTGGCGAAGAGCCGCGCCAAGCGACCGCACGATTTTGAAACGACGTCCCGGATGCGTTCCGGAGCATATTGTCCGTTCTGCGCTGGAAACGAAGACGCGACCCCCGGGGAGATCCTGGCCTATCGCAAGCCTGGCACGCCCGCCAATCAAGAAGGCTGGCGGGTGCGCGTGGTGCCGAACAAATTTCCGGCGTTGGAGATCGAAGGGGACCTCAACAAGCGCGGCGACGGCATCTACGACATGATGCGGGGTGTCGGCGCGCACGAGGTGATCATCGAGTCGCCCCAGCATCTGCTGAGTACCGCGGATCTTGAAGAAGAAGAGCTGCGCGAAGTGTTCTGGGTGTATCGCGACAGGTTGGTCGACCTGAAGAAGGACCCGCGCCTGGTCTACGGGATGATTTTCAAGAACGTCGGCGAACAGGCCGGCGCGTCGCTCGAACACACGCACAGCCAGTTGATCGTCACGCCGATCGTACCGATCAGCGTCTGGGAAGAGATGACCGGTTCCCTGGAGTTTTTCAATTACCGCGGACGCTGCGTGTATTGCGATATGATCCAGCAAGAGCTGGCCAACGAGAAACGCATCGTCCTCGATAC